>NZ_JBEPCJ010000018.1:0-132832 GCF_040299565.1 Spirillospora sp. NPDC000708 | reverse complement strand
CCACCAGATACGACAAGCTCTCCGTCCGCTACCAGGCAATCCTTGAGGTCACCGCCATCAACGAATGGCTCCACCTACTTCGAAACACGCCCTAGACCCTGCTCGCTCCAGGTGTTCCAGATCGCCCACCCCTCCGGGCGCGGGTCCACGTTGAAGCGCTGACTACCAGCGCGGTCGACCCAACTCGTGAACGTTCGTGGTCACCGGACCAGGCACAGACGAGCCGACCGGTCCGGAGGGTGCTCCCGCGCGCACGGCGCACACTCCGTGACAGACAGATTCGCGCGGGAGTGCCCTCCGGGTCGCGGGGGTCCAAGGGGCGGCGCAGCCCCCTGGTTCGAGCTCGCTCAACCAAGTCTTGCGCGGATCTCGCCGGCCTGCGCCCGAGCAGCCGCCGCCTCTGCGGCCGCTTGCTCCCGGTCCGATTCGAACAAGAGCCACTCGGCCAGCTCATCAAGGACATCCGCCATCTCGTCCCGCCACTCGGCAAACGCGAGCGACTCCGCCTCCGCCGGTCGACGGGCACGCACCTCGCGTAGCCGTCTCAAGGAACTCTTGAGGTCCGCCGGGATGGTCACAGTCACCTTCAAAATGGGCTGAACCGACCGTAGGCGGCAGCGCGAACCCGTGGCGGCCGGACGGGGCGGACCGGCGGACGCGTCGCGATGCGCGACCCGGCGCGGCCGCCCGGTGACCGGCGCCCACGCCGCACGCGCCGGCGGCCAGACGCAGGGCCGCCGCGCCTGATCTCAAACAGCCAGATTCGGCAGCAAGTTCCGCCCTCTGCGCGTGTTAGAGGACTCTCCGCCGCTCTAGCGGCGGGCGCTGTTGACGGTCTACCGGAGCAACGTCGCGCATGGGTGCCTGTTTGGAGCTTGCTCGACAACTTCCACCCTCTGCGCGACGTCGACGGCGCGGCCGATCGGATCATGGCGTTCCTCGCCGAACCGCAGGTGCATGCGCACGAACGGTCGCGGTCGTGACCCGGCCGGTTGGTCCCGTCATAGACGACGTGGCGGCGGCCGTGCTGACCTTGCAGCGGCGCTTTCCCGGGTCGACCGTGTGGTTCGGGAAGCACACCTTCCACTGGTGGGCGATGCTGCCGCAGGCGCGGCGGTGGGTCCTGGTGGAGGCAGCTACGCCAGTGCAGCTGGCCGTCAGGATGAACGAAGTCCTCACTCCTCAACGGGCCCGGGACAAGTGATCAAAAGCAGGCCGCGGGAGAGAAGATCTTGGATATGAGAACGGCCCTTGACCGAGTCTTGCCTGGTCAAGGGCCGCTCTGCGTGGTGTGGCGGGTGCAGGGTTCGAACCTGCGTAGGCTAAGCCGACGGATTTACAGTCCCGTCATCAAACTCGCCTGACCTGCATATTCTCGCAGACCACACCAGACTTCGACCCGTATTCGGCCCGCACCGGCGCCTGAGGATCTAAGTCGGGTTAGCTGGCGCACAACCTGTGTGCCCGTCGGTACACCCGTGCGCGTGCGTGAGGAACAGCCCAGCGTACTCGTGGAGAGTGTTCAACCTCGCCTCGTTCGCCGCCTCAACGGCATCTGAACTCTTATGCAGCTCAGCGACATCATCGACCATAGACGCCGCGAACCAAGCAAGCGCCTGAGCCGTATACCACTCCCCGTTGCTTCTGTCCTTCCACAACTCTTGGAAGGACTCTGTGCACCTGGGGCAGCGATCAAGGCTATGTATCATCCGCAGCGCGAGGCGCACCGCCTTGAGTTCCTTGAGATCCTCTAGTTCCTGTTCAGTGACGACGTACCTTTTCTCATCGCCGTCCTCTGGGCCCACCTCGTTTTGCTTCAGTTCTGCCTTCCCCGCTTCCGCGGACTTCGTAGCCATGGGAGAAAGCTAGGAGCTGAGCCCCACGCTCATCAGGCCATTGCGAAATCTTGACAACGCCTTGAAGTAACCTCTCCACACGATGCGATCCTGTTCACGACCAGTAGACAGGCAGCGCGAATCGTCCTGAACGGCAGTCCAGCCCGACCGGCGGCCGCTCACAGGCATGGCATCCGGGCCGCCAGGTCCTCAACTCGGCGCACGGCAAGGTCCCGCATCCACGTTTCTAACTCTCAAGTCCGCTGAGATCCTTGATCGCGCTCCTCAGAGCTGACCAGACCTCAGCCTCCAAGATCTCGCCCGCCTCCTGGCCTACGCACTGATGCACGGCCAGGCGCGCGAGCAGGGACCGCGCCTCGGAGCGAGGGCAGCTCACACCCAGTTGGCCACAACCGGAAAGTGCAGGCCCGCAAGTCGAACGACCCCTTACCCTCAAGGTGGCTGGAGGTGGTCAGCATGCGCGAGTATCTGCTCATCTCCGTACTCCGGGCACCACGGCACCCATGGCTGGGCGCTCTCCTCGTCGCTGGGTTGAGGTGGAGCCAATCACCATCCCGGAGCATCCGGCGGAGCACAATACCGGACAGAGGTCGACCAGCCGGCCTCTGAGAAGCCATAGGGGCCCGCCCACGCGGCGGGCCCCACTTGATCCAAAAAGCCCTAGCTTGAACGCCGAGCGCGATTCACTCAAGTGGGTTCAAAACTTTCAACCGCTTAGCGGATTCGAACACACGAGAAAGAGGCCAGTTAATGTTCCGAGAGTTCCTGTACCTCGACGGCAACCTAACTGATCAGTTTCTTGCTCAGATCGAAGGCGGCTTGGCAGCCGAACGCCGAATTAAACAAACAGGCACTCGAAAGGGCGGCTTCGGCGGCGACCTCGGAGGAGGAATTGGACCTGCAAAAGTGAACGTCAAGGCGGACAAGTCGAGCGAGAAGGCCATCGAAGAAGAACAAACGCGCCTCGATACCACCCCTGCGAGGTACGACCGCCTCGAGTCGGCAATGATGGAAATGCACCAGGAGGGCAACCCATATGGCCTAAACGAACTGACCGACATTTCAGAGCAAACGTTCAATGAATTGACCTCCGGGACGATCATTGCACTCACCTGCGACCTTGAAATATCTCAAATTTCATCTCTCCTCTCAAGGAGCGGCGGATTGGCCGGCTTCATGGAATTGGCCGCCACGATGGGCGCTGATGTGACAGATGAAGATCGACGCCAGGCTAACCAAATAGCTGCCCTGACGACAGGCGACGAAAGTACGCTGATTGCACAAGGTTACCTAGACGACGATCAGCCGGTGCTCGCTCTACCCTTGAAGTCATCTTGGATATTGGGGGATATAGAAGGAGATGCTCGCGTTGTCGGAAAGATCTCAGGGAAGTGGCCTAAGGGTGAATATCGACCGCTGTTTGACCTCCCAGGCGGTACGATAATGAACCGAAGGCAAAGAAAGGCCTTGGCTAAGCAGATCGCGCGAGAAAACCCCGACGATAACGACATGCTTTTGGGCGGCCCGGGTATTACGCTCAGCGTACTAGCAATCTACCGCTGATACCCGAGACCAGTCGCCAAGGTCAGTACACAATCAGGACGGTGAATGACGAAGGTTCCGCGTCGTGCACGTCTGGCCGGTGGCTGACTTCATGGCTTGTGTGGACCTTAGCGAGAACCGCTCCTAAGAGCCGGCTACTTCGTTCCAATCCCATGCACGAGCAGGGCTCAGGTCTGGTTCAGATCCGTATTTGAATCGCTCAGCTAAGCCTCTAAGTCTTGGGTATCCAGACGGGATCCAATTCTCCGCAACAGCCAGACGTGCCATCTCATCAGTTTCGACATTAATTCCGATTTCCGCCAAAGTTTCCGAGAGACCTTTGCTGTACATGCGTACCGAGAAGTCGAGCGATACCTTTGCTGCAGGGTTTCGCCCTACCAGCAAGGCGACTTCGTCGTCAAACGAGTAAGCTCGTAGGACCCTGATAAACTCGGCGATAGGGTGCGGTGAGCGAATCTCGACATGCAGGGCCGGGTGGCGTGCCAGCAGAGAGTCTATCTCTCCGGTGGCTCCCAAGACTCGGAACTGCTCAATCAATGATCCGATAGCATAAGCGTTTTCAAGAGACACCTGAAGGGAGGGTCTACGGTCAAGAAGCTCAGAGAGCTCGTTTTGAGCGACAACTCCCCTCCTCCCCATTAAGCGCAAGTCCCGCAGTAACGCAGCAACTCCGCCAGCATGGGTTAGTTGGACCGAAGCAACTGGCTTGCATCCCAACACTTCATGGAGCAAACCTTCGGCTCCGATGCGATCAAGCGCACGTATCAGACTCGCGAGAGCAGCAGGACTGTCCAAGGGTGGCTCGGAAGCGCATATGCGGTGAAGGAACCTTTCGCATGCCGCAGACTCGCCCATGGCGTGAAGTTGTTCCAACAACTTTGCACTACCGACTACGTTGGTTACCGGTGCCTCCAAAGAGGCGCGGTGCGCGAGCGACGTTGCCTGGGCAGGCTCCAATCGATGCAAGCGACGCAGAAGAGCCGCAACAGTGTAGGGGTGATCCACGGATACTTTGCTGGCGATATTACGTTTTAGCAGCAGAGCTAATTGCCCATCTGCCCCACCGAACCCCAGATATGTAATTAGAGTCTCAATGCTGGAGGCGTAATCGAGGCGAACGTGAGTCATCGGGTTGCGCTGGAGAAACGCAGTTAGGGGTCCCTTCGCGTCCAAGCTTTCCAGTCTTCTAAAAAGCAGCCCGGTGATCGCCGCACTCCCTAGCCGTGCGTTCGACGCCACCCAAAGAGCGGCATTTTCCAAGTTGGCTGGATCGAACCTCTTGACGGCATCGAATAGCCTCAGAACAGAATAGCCATCAGTGGCGTGAACTGCGAGCTTGTGAAACTGCACTGCATGCCTATACAATCCTCTGCCGCCGGCGTATGAAGCGCACGTAACGTACTCGATCGAACCTGCATGGGACTTGATTGCGTCCCACAGCGCTGCAGGGGGTAGGTGATTCTCTCTTGTTTGGCGCCCATACTGATCAAGGTAATCGGACAGTTGAAAGTTACCTTGCGAAGGCGCAACATTCTTTTCTTCTTCACGAGGTCTGGTTAGGGGGCCACGGACCCCTTTGCACGGATATCCGACGTAGGCTAGGGCAGCCTCTAGCCAACCTTCGCCGAGTCGATCCCATTGCGCATCGGTGAGATATCCGCCAACCGCGGTCCGCAGCAAGGGCAAGGGTAGCAGCGGGCCATGGCCTAGTCGGCGTGCGTCCATTGCCGCATGTATGAGAGCTTTAGCCGGCGCGGGAGCGTTCCGATATCTTTCCAGCAATACGGGGACACCCGCCAGATATTGCGTGACCTCGCCGTCTTTTGATTCAGCAACTGCACGGACAACGCGAAGATCCCTATTAGCACCGCTCCTGATCGCAGCCAGTTCAGCTGAGCTAAACGATTCTGGCACAGAGATATCGGCACCCGCCAGCAGTGAGCGCGCCTGATTATGCGGATCATTTTCGCCCGGTCTACAGGGGCGGGTCAAAGCATCCCAATACTCAGGCCACAAAGTTCCTAGCACTAGAATTGGTGCACGACTTGCATCGCGCAGGAGATCACGCAGGCCTGCAGCTACTCGCTCCCCCAAGTCCGTCTCTGTAGCCAGATAGAACTGAATCTCGTTCAGCCAAATCACGGTGTATGGTCCACAGTTCGGAAGCCCATCGACCAGAGCCTCGGGTCGAGACGGGCTGATCGGGTGCCACAAACGCCACGATGCAGACCCATTATCGCGCAACGCTGCAAGGGCTTCCCAGCAGGCGCGGGTCTTTCCTGTCGAAGACCCACCGACTAGAACGCTCAGCCCACTTATTCCGTGAACGGCTCGCATCGCAATCCGCTCAACGGCATCGTCATGCTCACGCCTTATATAAGCAGGGAGCTTGGGCAATCCAGCTGTCCCTGAGGCAACGGGTTGATGCACCTCCAGGTCGAATGGATTTGTCACCTCATCCAGCGCCCATCCCGGCCGCAGAGTCTCTAGGGCTCTTCGCGCTTGCTGAGCTTCCGCTGCTTCGCCTGTTCCAAACGCGCGCCGGCGTGCTTCCGCTACAAAGGCGTCACGCCATTGCCGCTCGTCCAGCAAAAAAGCTTCCTGCTCATCGAGCACCAGCCCAACTCTGTCCGCTCCCGCTCGCATCATGTCCAAGATCAGCAGGACTGAATCAAGCCGCTGCGGGAACCTCTTGGCACGCAGCCAATCGCCCACCGTAGTGGGGCTGACACCAGCGGCCTTGGCAAGAACACGATCCGAAGGCTGGCGATTCAACCTCTCGTTGCGAAACGTGGCCAGCTCCGTCATCAGCTCGGCGAACGTGGGAGGAGCGGCTCCGCCAGGCGGACTCACGCTGCCGCCGCCTTCGCCTTCAAACGGGGTGTCCCACCACCGCCTGGACACCCGTGTGTGTGGCGTCTGTGCATGCTCCGCACCCTAGTCCCCCGAGTGCGCGAACCGAAGAGTTGTGTCCAGTTACAGCCTGACTCCTCCTGGACAGCCGGCTGGACAGCCAACGTTTCAAACCACATCCGAACTCAAGATCGCACTGAAGGAGGGGTCTATCGTGACCGAGATCCAAATCCTGTCACTGTTCCTCGCCGTGTCTGTTGCCCTGAACATCGCCTTCTGTGCTGCTTTGCTGGTGTACCGAAGTGGCATGGGTACTTCCAATGCCGTCATCAGCGGCGCAGGGGCGGCAGCGACCGGTCTCGGTATCTACTTCGCAGCCGTCGGTGCGTACCACTGACAAGCAGCGGTCCCAGGCCGCCCCTCAGCACAACCCTTGAGCACCTCCCGATCGAGAGTGCTCGATCCCCGCGCTGTGAAAAGGCCCGACCCGCCGAAACGCCGGTAGCACTCCGGGTCAAACTCTCGCTGCCGCCTTCGACATCCGCTTCAGGCAGGGCTTTCGTGCTGGGCTGGTCTGGCGAGGCGCATGCCTGGCGCGAACCGTCCAGCACCCTGCAACGCCGGGCGCTTTGACCGCGTATCGGCAGTCCTCATCCAGTGTTGAGGCTTAGCATGAACGTAATCCCGGGCACCTAGCCCGCTTCCAGGTGAAGCAGGAAAGCGAGGCGCCGTCACGCCTCGGGAGCTTGCCGGCGGACGATGGTCCCGCGGCCGCGCAGGACGGCAACGAGGTCACGTTCAACAAGGATCTCGATGGCACGCCGAATAGTCATCCGGGCAACGCCGTACTCCTCAGCAAGATCCGGATTTGACGGCAAGGCAGCGCCCGCAGGCAGGATGCCGTCTCGGATCTGCTGCTCGATGTGGTCTGCGATCTGGATATAGCGGTACTCAGTGGGATCCCACTCGATGGGGTACGCACGCTCGTCAGCCACGTAGATCACCGTAGACAGCCCTTGACCTGGGTAAACACCAGGGGCTTTCTATAGATGTCTAGTGCGATCTATAGTTGTCTTATGTGTCCTTCCCGCGTCCCTCCGGTCTCCGGGTGGACGATCACACTCGAAGACCGCACCTACGTGGCAACCCGGCTCGTCGACCTCACCGACTACCAACGCCAGTGGGGCGCCGTGTCCGAGCTGGACGCACGGACAGAGGGAGAGTTGTGGCTCCTATGCGATGCACAGACACGCCTCGCCGAGCGGCTCGCCGTCGCTGAGGCCACACGGCCGAAGGTCAAGCCACACCCCAAGGCCCTTGCCCGGCGGGCTCGCATGGGCGGCCGTCCATGAACAGCCCTGGCCGAAGGACGCGCGAGGTGATGCGGCCATGAAGTACAGGGTCGGCAGAAGCGAGCCAGCTAACGACACGCAGGCGGGCGGCAGGTCCCTGGATGAACACACCTCGCCGAGCAGTTCAGGCGGCACCGAGTTCCTCCGTGACCTGAGCTCAGACGATTCCCGGCCACCGTCGAAGCAAATCGCGGACCAGATCAGATCAGCGATTCGGTCCGGACAACTCCCACCTTACACAAAGCTGCCCTCCCAGAATCAGCTTTCATCGCACTACGGGGTGGCACGCGAAACCGTCAAGTCTGCTCTACGGCAACTGGCCACTGAGAAGCTTATAGTCAGCAGAAAGGGAAGCGGATCCTTCGTCAGCGCCAATGACGATGGCACCGCTCCCCTACCGCCACTCGGTCAACCCGCACCAAGGACCTTCATCGCAGCGATTGAAGGTCTGGAAGAGTTGCACCGGCAGGCCGCGTTGATGATCCAAACGATGGCAGATCCCCAAGTTGCCTTCGATTGCTCGACGCAACTCACCGAAAAGCTTCGCGAGCTGACTCAGGAAACCAACGCCCTACGATCCCGAGCGGCCGTGAGAGTTGCCTCGGAGAGTCGAGAAAGGATCAGTAATGCCTGAGGACGAGAGGGACGATGTAGGACCCCGCCAGTCCGATGCACGTGAACTAGATCCTGGCGCAAGCGAAGCCGGCACGTCCTCCGCAGAACAGTGGAAGGTGCGATGGGCCTGCCGTCGCCTAGAAAGGCTCGGGAGCGAACTGAGGCGCCATAGGTGGGCAACAGAAGCTCGCTATGGACAGATCCCACCGACGCTGTACGTGTCCGCCGAGAAGTCCTCGCCTGTGGGAGACAGCATCGTGGTCGTACGTGGTCCAGGAGCTTGGTGGTACCGGTCGAGCACAGGTGCCCTGCTCGGAACGTGCTCTGAGCCGTTGTACGCGGCGGATGCCACGAAGAAGTTGCTGTCAGAGTGGGGAATAAGCCCTCGGGGCCGCTCAGACTCACTGAGGTAGGAGGCAGCATGCGTTCCGATCACTGGCACGTGGCCACCTCACGTCGCGGCCGTTGGGAAGTACTTCCGGAGCGCCACGACCGCACAGCGGCGAGGCGTATCGTGCGCCAGTTGCTCGTTACCGACGGCCGAGCTACCGCCGATCCGAGGTACGAACAAGCAATTGCGGCAATAGATCGAGGATATGACACTTACCGAGTCAATTCGGCCTCCTACGCCGCCTTCGCATGCGCATGCCCACCGCCTTCGACAGAGAGAATCAGAAGATGGAGTACATGAAGTTTCGGAAGTCTACGCGCTGCGAGGAACTGAATCAGACTGGCTGTATCGAAGTCGCCAAGGGACCTGGGGTGGTTGTGGCCATCCGTGACTCCAAAGATCAGAAGGGCCCTATTATTCTGATGAGCGACGTCGAGTGGCATAATTTCATTCGGGCGATCCAAGGTAGTTAGGTCCGCTATACACGGGCGGCTCTCGCGACTTCCAACCAAGCCTCGACACGTGTCGCGTCTACTCCGACAATGCGCGCCAGATCCGTAGCACGAATCCGTATCTCGCCATCTCGGGCGGTCTTCCACGCAGCGACCGCCACGTCATAGCAAACGTCGCCGCTGATGCCTCTAGGGTCGATCAAGAAGAGTCGTTCATCGGGCCCCACGAGAATGTTTCCCGAGGATGTGTCGCCGTGACAAATCGTGTTCGGCGAACTGGCCTCCAGGTCCTCAAGGACTGAGAGGGCTCGTCGACGTTCACGGGGCAGAATCCTCACGCTCCTAGGCGCGAGGTCGCTCAGGTTGTCGTCATCGAGGCGAGAGCGTAGCCAGTCCGCGAGAGTAGAACGCCCGTCGTTGGCTGCCTTCTGATCCAGCATCTTTTGAAAGAGCGGAGCTAGACGCTCAAGCGACACGGTTTTACCGTTTAGAGAGTTCCCTGGACGGATTCGCTCGGCTACGGTCCAAACGCTGAGTGGTGTCTGCAACACATCGTAGATACGCGGCCCCACATCGATACGGGAAAGTTCCCGCGATACTTCTGCCTGGTCCATCCCAAGCGGATCGGACGTAGATCTCAACACCAACCGGCCGTGAGCCGTGGCGATCTCAACAACGAACGCATAGCGAGCCTGAAAGGCCCGGACGGGGCGCCCCTCATACCTCTCACAGAGTCGCTCTAGCTCATCAGGGGCGCCACCCAGCCAAGCGGAAGCGAGATCAGGCCAGCGTCTCGTAACGGCTTCCGCTACCCCAGCTGGGATGTCTATCTTCTTCGTCGCCACTGCTGCTAGCTCCTCTGATGAGCCATGGCATCTACAACGTCCACGATCCCTTGAACGACGCAGTCGGCGCCGGCGTCGGCTAGTTCTGGGATCTTTGATGGGTTCTTGGCGTAGCCAACGCTGTGGGCGCCTGCTTTCTTTGCGGCCTGCATGTCGGTCGAGGAATCACCGATTAGTAGGCAGGTGTGTGCTGACTGCCGCGAGATCTCAACGCCCTTGGTAACAAGATGAGCATCGGGCTTCATCAGGTCGGGTCTCCCCGGAACTCGCGCAGAGATCCCCATGATGGAGGCATCGAGGATCCGGCGTTCAAGGTAAGCCCTCACAGCGCTCGCCGAGTTGTTGGTCACGATAACTACCGGGAGGCCCAGCGCTGCCGCTGATCGAACCAACTCCGCGGCCCCCGGAGTCGGCGCTGCCAGACCTGCGGCTTTTATCTCTGACACTGTTTGTATCTCTTCGATCTCGGACAGGAGGTGCGGAGCCACAGCCCCAGTCCATCTAAGAAGCGCTAGTGGGTCGCTCGCCGACATCATCGATTCCGGCAGACTTTCCCCCTTCCGAAGCAGGAACGAGCGGATGTCATGCGCGATTTCGCGAGCAGGGAGACCGGAGAACAGGTGACAGACAGGCCCGTCAAAGTCGAGCAGGATGGCTCGGGCTGTCCACACGAGAGACTTGAGCGAGGTCACGGCGTGTACTCACGAGCGATCGTTCCCCACAACGAGTCAAACCATCCCTGCGCCTCTTTTACGAATTGAGGTCCGCTCGATGCCCCGTCGCCGTCCTCCAGAGAGAAGTGAAAGAGGGTAGAGTCTTTGCCTAGGAGGTCGTAGATATCCGCCTGCCCTCCGTTCAGGCGAATGTTGTGCTGCTTGACGGGATAGAGCCCGTAGAAGACCTCTTGCGAGTTGAGGATGTACAGCTTGAAGGAGGGGGTCAACTCATGGACCCGGACCTCCGCCGTTGCTGATTTGACGAGCCCGAGGTCCACCAGTTCGTGAACGGCGTCCACGATCCCATCGACGGCGCGGCTCGCAATCCGGCCCGCTCGTTCTTTGATTGCTTCCTCTGCGGTATCCGTCCCCACTCGACGCGGCAAGGCCATATTCGCGGCCGTGTCGCACATCATTATTCTGATCTTTAGCGACTCCGGCGTGAGGCGACCTGCCCGAACCTTGTCGAGCACTTCGATCAGGGTGTTGTGGAGGGTTTCACCTGAGAATCCCGAAAAGTCGATCGAGACATGCGGGCGCTCGAAAGCCGCCTCGATATGGGGGCGAAGCCCGATGGGCCGCTCAGTCTGCGCACGTACGTACGAGCCGCTCCCCTGCCGGCTGACGATCAGCCGCTCGGCTTGCAACGTCCGGAGCGCAGCCTTGATCGTTTCGCGGGCGACTCCGTACCGGCTCGCCAGCTCCGGCTGCGAGGGCAGCTTCTCCCCTGGCTTGAGCTTGCTAGTCAGGATCGCCGCTCGAAGTTTGTTTGCGATCTGCTGCGACGGGATCCGCGGGTCATCCGGGTCCAGGTCACCGAGGTAGTCGTCGTCCGCACTCATGCCCGCAAGCGTACGTGCTGGCTAGCCAAGCCAGAAGAATCCTCAAGATGTCGTTGACATGACTAGCCAAGCTGGTCATGATGAGGCTTCAGCAGCCCTGACTAGCCAAGCTGGCCAGGAACTTCCGCTCAGGAGGTATCGCATGTTCCCGCAGCCCAAGAAGTACGGCCGGTACGTCGCCCTCGTGGTGTTCCTGCTCTTCGCCTACAAGAACCCCCAGGCCGCCGCAGACCTGGTCAAGCACGTGGGCGTGCTCGTCATGCGGGCCGCCGACGCGGCGGGGAAGTTCGCCGCCGCTCTCCAGTCCTAGACGTCTGTCCCGGCCACAGCCACCAGCACGAGACCGGGACAGCGCCCCGATCGATCACGACCCGATCAGTGAGGAAGTCATGACCCTTCACCCGTCCAAGCTCTCTCTCACCGCCTGTGAGGCTCTCGGCTTCACCGACGCAGCGTGCCTCTACGACCCGGAGCTGCACACGGGTCCGCAGGACGCCACCGAGTCGCCGGAGGAGAAAGCCGCCCGGCTCCTCGTCGCCGCTGAGGTCTGCCTCGCGTGCCCCCTGTTGGGCCGGTGCCTGGACCGTGCGGTTGCCGGTTCGCCGGAGCCCGGTGTCTGGGGCACCTTCGACGCCGAGACGCTCAGGACGCTGTTCAGCGAGCACATCGACACCGAGACGATCACGCGGGTGGGGGCCGTCTGATGAGCGCTCGGACGTTCTCGCCCCCGCCGTCGTTCGGGCACGGTGAGGCCGATGCCACGCGCACCCCGTCGCTGTCCGGTAACGAGTTCACCGCCGTTGCCGTCGTTGCCGCCCTAGTCGCCGTTCTCGGCTTGCTGGGGTTCGTCAACAGCTTCGCAGCGGTCGCTGAGGCCGCGCGCCCGTCCTTCGGTCGCCTCCGGTGGAGTGTCCCGCTGGGGGTCGACCTGGGAATCGGGATCTTCGCCGCCCTTGACATCGTCCTCGCGCGGCTGGACATGCGCATGCGGTGGCTCCGGCTCATCCCCTGGACGCTCACAGCGGCAACGGTCTACCTGAACGTTGCCGGAGAGCCGTCCACGTTCGGCAAGGTCGCTCACGCCGTCCTACCGTGCCTATGGGTCATCGCCGTGGAGGTCGCCGCACACGTCGTCCGCGTACGGGCGGGGATCGAGGCGGGGACCCGTATGGACCGTATCCGGTCCTCACGGTGGCTCCTGTCCCCGCTCCGGACGGCCGCTCTGTGGCGCCGGATGGTGCTGTGGGAGATCCGTTCGTACTCCGACGCGCTGACACGCGAGCGAGCGAGGTTGCTGGCGCTCACCGAACTCCAGGACGCCTACGGCAAGGTTGCGTGGCGCTGGCAGGCTCCGCGCCGCGTCCGCGCCCTCTACCGACTCGGCGAACTCACGCCCGGCGAGGACAGGGACAGCGCGGACGAGCGTCCGGCCATCGAACCGCCATCGTCCCGGACGGACGACCGGACGGACGACCAGCGCGGGCAGACGGACGAGCGGACGAAGCGCCGGACCGTCCGCTCCCGAGGACGCGGACGGTCCGCACGCGCCAAGCGGACGAGTCCGGACGTGGACGATCTCATGCCGCTCGGATGGCGCATC
Source organism: Spirillospora sp. NPDC000708 (assembly GCF_040299565.1). NCBI lineage: Bacteria > Bacillati > Actinomycetota > Actinomycetes > Streptosporangiales > Thermomonosporaceae > Spirillospora > Spirillospora sp. NPDC000708. The sequence continues at coordinate 119,747 of NZ_JBEPCJ010000018.1, read as the reverse complement.
GTCGCCGATCTCGAATCGCGCGGCGCGCCCCTCAACCGTGACAACCTCGCCGCCGCTCTCCGCGAGGCCGACCAGGCCGTGAGCAACGAGCGCGCCAGCGCTCTCCTCACCCGCCTCAAGACGGAGGCGCCAACCGATCCGACCGAACCGAACACCGACGACGCCCCGGCCGAACACGACCTGATCGAGGGGAACCGATGAACCTCAACAAGCCGATGGCCGAAGTGGTCCGCCTCCCCCTTCCCTTCACCGACCAACTGACCGACGCAGACAGGCCGCTCCTCGACAACGCCGGTAACGGCGAGGGCAACGGGGACCGTCCGCTCCTCTCGTCCGCTCCGGACAGTCCGGACGACGCGGACGACGCGCTTGAGGGGACGATCCTGGTCGACCGGGCGACGCCCCGCCGGCAAGAGTTCCGGACACGGCTCCTCGCGGGGCGAGGCGCCAAGCGCCGCCCGATCATCGCCCCTTGGCTCCGGGACCGTGAGGAGGCGACGACCACTCTCCGATGGGCAGTCGACTACGGCGCCCACATCGCCGGATACCACGCCGCCCGGATCCCGCTGTATGCCACGACGCTCGCTCTCCGCTCCCCGCGTGGCCTCTGGCGACTCATCGCCGGAACGTGGCGCTGGACGTGCGACGCAGAAGCCCTGCCGCTCCGCCTGAACGCGGTCGACGGCAACGACGCGGACACCTACCTCCGGCTACTGCGCGAGCGTGACAACCGGGTCCGGTGGCGTCGTCTGGTCGCCTCCGGCGGAGTGGCCAGCGCCGGTTTCGCAGCCTCCGCCGTAGCAGCCGCGGGAGGGGTCACGCAGGCCGCCGCCCTCGCCGCCCTGGTCGCGGTTCTCGGCTGGATCGGATCACCGGCGGACAAGCCGCTCATGGGTCCGGCCGTCGTCTCGACCAGCGCCCCGAAGCTGACGAGCGAGATCATCGTCCGCGCTCTCGGCGCCCTGGGCATCGCTGAGATCAACAAGGCACTCGGCAAGGGCGGCGCCGGAATCACCTTCCCCGCGCCAATCACACGCGACGGCCCCGGATGGCGCGCGGACATTGACCTCCCGTACGGGGTCACCGTCACCGACATCATGGACCGGCGCGAGCGCCTCGCGTCCGGCCTCCGGCGCCCTCTCGGCTGTGTCTGGCCAGAGCCCGCCCACGACCAGCACGCCGGACGGCTCGTCCTGTGGGTCGGGGACCAGGACATGAACCAGGTCAAGCCTCCGACGTGGCCGCTGGCGAAGTCCGGCACTGCCGACCTGTTCAAGCCGATCCCGTTCGGCACCGACCAGCGCGGCCGAACCATCGCGGTCACGCTCATGTATGCGAATGCGCTGATCGCTGCCATGCCGGGGATGGGCAAGACGTTCGCGCTCCGCATCCTCGCCCTGGCGGCCGCGCTCGATGCCCTCGCCGAACTCCGCACCTTCGAACTCAAGGGCTCAGGCGACCTGTCCGCGCTTGAGAAGGTGGCCCACCACTACGGGTCCGGGCAGGATGACGAGACCCTCGCCGCATGCCTCGCCTCGCTTCGCGAGGTCCGGAAGGAGCTGGCGCGGCGCGCGGAGACGCTCCGCAAGCTGCCGAAGGACGTGTGTCCGGAGAACAAGGTCACGCCGCAACTCGCTGCGAAGACGTCCCTTCGCCTCCGGCCGCTCGTGTTCATCATCGACGAGTGCCAGAACCTGTTCGCTCACCCGGCCTACGGCGCTGAGGCCGCCGAACTCTGTACCGCGATCATCAAGCTGGGCCGCGCCTTCGGCGTGATCCTGCTATTGGCCACGCAGCGCCCGGACAAGGAGTCCCTCCCGACCGGCGTCTCTGCCAACGTCGGGATCCGGTTCTGTCTGCGGGTCATGGGACAGGTCGAAAACGACATGGTTCTCGGCACGTCGGCGTACCGGAACGGGATCCGTGCCACGACGTTCGGCCTCCGAGACAAGGGCATCGGGTACCTGGTCGGAGACGCCGACGACCCGCAAATTGGCCGCTCGTACTACGTCGACAACCTGTCCGCCGATCTCATCTGCGACCGTGCTCGCGCCATGCGGAAGGCCGCCGGCACCCTGACCGGCTACGCGGTCGGGGAGGACACGACGGCCGCCGACGCCGGTATCTCGCTTGTTGACGACGTCGCCGCCGTCATCGCCCCCGGCGAAGACAAGATCTGGTCGGAAACGGTCGTCCGGCGCCTCGCCGAGCTTCGCCCGGGTTTGTACGCCGGGTGGACGCCCGGCCAGCTGGCCGACGCCCTCAAGCCCTACGGGATCAACACTCGGCAGGTCTGGGGGCAGGACGACGACGGCAAGGGGGCGAACCGGCGAGGCATCGTCCGCGAGGACGTTCTAGAGGCCGCGCGGAAGACCTCCGGCACGCCCTGACCGACGCTCCGGCGCCGCTAGGTCTAGCGCCCCCGCCCGCTAGACCTAGCGGCCCCGCTAGCGGCACATCTTCCCTCTGACCAGCGAACAAGCGTTCTAGCGCCCTAGGTACAGCCATGCCCAAAACAGCCCTAGGAGGCCCAGTGACCCCCATCATCCTCGCCGCTAGCGATGGCGGATCGAACGCCGGATCGTTCGTCCTCCTCGCCGTCGTCGCCGCCGTCGCCTACGTCGTCTCGTGCATCGTCTGGCCGTTCCGAGCGTGCCGAAAGTGCGGCGGCGCCGGACGGTTCCGCTCCCCCACCGGCCGCGCGTGGCGCTACTGCGACAAGTGCGGCGGGCGCGCCGCTCAGGTCCGCTTCGGCCGCCGCCTCTGGACGTACCTGACGGACACGCGCAACCGCAGCAAGCGCTAGGGGGCGAAGCGGCCCCGGTGCCACAGCCACCAAGCACGAGCACCAGGGCCGCGCCCCGACCGATCACGAAACCGATGGAGGCACCTTCATAATGACGTCCCCGCGTCACCAGGTCGATAGCGACCAGGACACCCCGGCTAACCTCGCCGACTTCGTCAGGCCGCTCCCGCACAACATCGAAGCGGAGCAGAACGTACTCGGCGCGGTCATGCTGTCCAGGGCAGCCCTGCAAGACGTTCGCGCGGTGCTGGACGGGAGTGAGTTCTACCGCCCCGCTCACCGGGTGATCTGGGAGGGCATCACCAACCTCGCCGATCGTGGCGCCCCCTGCGAACCCGTAGCCGTCGCCGCCGTGATCGACCCGCGAGAACTGGCGAAAATCGGCGGTGCGCCCTATCTCCACACGCTCATCAGTCAGGTACCGAGCGCCACGAACGCCGCCTACTACGCCCAACTCGTTCGACGCCTTGCCTACGCGCGGCGGGTCACTGAGACCGGAACCCGGCTCATGCAAATCGGGTACGGCGCGACCGGCGACCAGGACGACGACATGCGGAGCGCCGTTGCCGGCGAAATGACCGCCCTCGCCGCGATGAACGCACAGGGTTGGCCCGCTCCGGCTCCGCTGTCCGCCACTCCGGAGTTGCCGACCTTTCCTGTCTGGGCGTTCCCTGACTGGCTGGGCGAGTACGCCGCACGCCTCGCCGAGAGCACACAGACTCCCGCCGACCTCGCCGGATGCCTCGCCCTCGCCGTTCTCGGCGTAGCAGCCGCAGGCAAGGTATGGGTCCGGGGTCCCGCCTGGACGGAGCCAACCAACCTCTTCACGCTCGTTGTGCTGCCGCCCGGCAATCGCAAGTCCGAGGTCTACAAGCACATGACAGCCCCGATCCGGGCCGCCGAAACGATCCTGATCGAAGAGGCCAAGCCCGTCATTGCTGAGGCCGTCATCGCCCGACGCGTCGCCGAAGCGCGTGCCGAGAAGACAGAGAAGGCCGCAGCGAGCGCGGTAGACGCCACCCAACAGGCCGCCGCTCTGGACGAGGCGAAGACGGCCCGTCTCGCACTCGAAGAGGCCACTGTTCCGGCCGAACCGTGCCTGTTCTCGGATGACGCCACCGTGGAACGGCTGACATCCCACCTCGCCGAGCAAGGCGGGCGATTCGCGATCCTCTCGCCGGAGGGCGAGGTCTTCTCTATCGCTGCAGGCCGCTACTCCGGCGCCCCGAACTTCGCCATCCTCAAATCCGGCCACGCTGGCGAAGAAATGCGTATCGACCGCATGGGGCGTCCCTCCGAGCGCATCCCTGCTGCAACGGTCACGCTTGGAATCTGCACGCAACCCGGAGTCCTCACCCGTCTTGGGGAGACACCGCAATTCCACGAACAAGGTCTACTCGGCAGACTTCTCTACTCGGTTCCCAAGTCACTACTCGGCTACCGCAACCCCAACCCCGAACCGATGCCGCAGCAGATCCAAGAGACCTACCGCGCCAACATCACGGCTCTCGTGCTCTCGCTGCACACGCTCTCCGACCCGGAAACGCTCCGCTTCGCACCGGACGCCGAAGATGAAATCCTGTCACTACTGGCAGAGACCGAACCGCGCTTCCGCCCCGGCACAGGCGACCTCGCACACATGACCGATTGGGGCGGCAAGTACGTAGGCGCCGTTCTCAGGATCGCCGCACTCCTCCACATTGCAGAACACTTCCGCGAGGGATGGAACCGCCCCATCAGCCTCGCCACGTTCCAGAACGCGCGCCAGATCGGCGAGTACTTCACCGTGCACGCCCAAGCGGCATACGACGCCATCGGAGCCGACCCGGCCGTTGCCGACGCACGCGCCCTACTCGACTGGATCGAACGAACCGGAACCACACAATTCGGCGCCCGTGACGTGCTCTCGTCTCTCCGGCGCTTTAAGAAGGTCGCAGACCTAGACCCGGCGCTCCGTGTTCTGGAGTCTCACGGCTGGATTCGACGCCTTCCCGCACCACCGAGGACCGGGCGAGGCCGCAAGGCAGGCCCCGTGTACGAGACGCATCCGGAGGCGACGGGGGCGACGGGATGACTACGGCAGAACGCTTGCAGCGCGTCACCGTCGCTCCCGGCTGCCAGCAGTGCAGCCTGTCAGCAGAATCCAGCGGAAAGCCCCCGAGCACGATTCTGCGGGATTCCGCTGACGTGCTTCACCGCTGTAGGCCGCCGCCCCTCCGCCGTTGACGTCGCTCCCCGTGACCGCTGCACAGCCACCAGCACGCCACCGGCCACCAGTTCGACCGATCACACAAGCCGGAGAAATCGAGGTAGCGATTGCCTACCAAGACGCAGCTTGACGAAAAGCTCACCGTCGCCGAGGTATGCGCCGAACTCAAGATCTCCCCGTCGACCTTCTACGACTGGCGCCTCAAAGGCCGCGCCCCGCAGTGTCTCACCCTTCCGAACAAGTCGCTTCGGATCCTTCGATCCGAACTAGATCGCTGGCTTTCGACATGCGAGGACGACTCCCGATGAAGGACACCACGTTCGACGTCCGCATTCACGCAACGCAGGTTCGGCACGGCTCAAGGGTGACGTCTTACATCGTCCGCTGGAAGGTCGGCCCGAAGCGCTGGAAGGACTCGTTTCGCAACAAGGCTCAGGCCGACAGTTTCCGTGCATCACTCGTCACCGCTGCAAGGAACGGCGAGGCGTTCAACCTCAAGACCGGCCACCCTGTCTCATGGGGGCGCGAGGCGGACGAGACCAGCTGGTACGCCTTCTCTCTCGACTACGCCGCCGCCAAGTGGCCGTACGCCTCGCCGAATCACCGGCGAGGTATCGCAGAGGCTCTCACGGACGCGACAGAAGCCCTCCTAAAGTCTCCGCAGGGCGCCCCGCACCGCGAGGAAATCCGCCACGCCCTGCGTAGCTGGGCTTACAGTGAGCGGCTCCAGAAGGGCGGAGAACCACCCGCGAGCATCGTTCCCACGCTCCGATGGTTGGAGCGGAACACCGTCGACATGGCGGACCTCTCCCCTGACCGGGGCGGCGCCACCATCGCGCGGTCCGTTCTCGACAGGCTCAGCCGGAAGAAGGACGGCAGCCCGGCCGCCGGCACCACGGCCACTCGGAAGCGCGTCACGTTCAACAACGCCATGGAGTACGCGTGTGAGCGCTCAATCCTGCCCGCCAACCCACTCAAGCGAGTGAAGTGGATCAGGCCCCGGATGGTACAGACGCTCAACATGCGGACGGTTGTGAACGCAGAACAGGCCGCTCGTCTTCTCAACGCCGTCAGGCAACAGGGCAAGCGGGGGGAGCGCATGGTCGCGTTCTTCGGCCTCATGTACTACGCCGCGCTGCGCCCTGAGGAGGTTATAGACATCAGACGCGAGAACCTCGTTTCGCTTCCGCCGGAGGGTTGGGGGGAACTGCGCCTCACACACTCCGAGCCCCGTAGCGGGTCCAGGTGGACCAACGGAGGCGCGGCCCGCGACCGGCAACCACTCAAGCACCGCGCCCCTGGAGAGACGCGTTCCGTTCCACTACACCCGGAACTCGTGCGCCTCCTGCGGCACCACATCGAAGCGTTCCGGGGCCATCCTGGCGCCCGCCTATTCATCGGACCGCGCGGCGGGATCATGACCGACCGGACGTATTTGAGCGCCTGGCGCACAGCGAGGGCGAAGGCGCTAACGCCCGAAGAGGCCGCCTCGCCACTCGCGGAGACGCCGTACTCCCTACGGCACGCCGCCGTATCCACCTGGCTGAGTGCGGGAGTTCCCCCAGCGCAGGTAGCCGAGTGGGCAGGCCACAGCGTGGCCGTCCTCCTTCGCGTCTACGCCAAGTGCGTGGCCGGACAGGAGGAGGAGGCCAAGCGCCGCATTGCGGAGGCAACAAAGGTCATCAGGAAGCCCACCGTAGGCGAGTCGGGCACCTCCGGAGGCTCTGGAGAGGTCGCCTAGGGGCTTCAGAAACGTGGGCCCGCGTTGGGCCTTCACAGCCGCAGACGTCCGCGTCAGAGACAACCGGACAGCGACAAGACGGCCTCTTGCCAGAGCCTTACCTGGCGAGAGGCCGTTCTTGTGATTGTTGCAGGTGCAGAGTTCGAACCTGCATAGGCTGAGCCGACGGACTTTCAGAGAGAACACATCTGCAGCCTTAGCCACATCTTGACTTGCACATATACTCAGTTAACGGCGCGACAACTCGGACCCAGTCCCGCCGGGATTCCCACGTGACTTCCTGCCGCCACACAAGCGCCGAACGGGCGATACTGGCCCGCGTTCTCTAACTCTTCTTAGCTCTCCCATTACAAGTTATCGCCACAAATCCAGCCATCGGCGTCAAACAAGGCCTGCCAGACTCATGCCAGGCGGCCGGGAAGGCGGCCGGCGTCTAAGGTGCAGGCAGGAGGCGATGGCCAGACGAAGAGCCGACCACTTTTGGCCATTGCCTCACTGGGCTGACCTATGCGAACTTAGATTCACGGGGTCAGTTCATTCAGGCGGCTCCTCCTTCAGACTATGTGACCGATCGGATAATCCCAGCAAGAGGAAGATGCCGCAGCGAATATACGTCCCCAAGGTGACAACAATGCGACTTAGCAAGCAATAACCAGAGATGAACTTAAGAGGGATCCTTACACATGCAGTTCAATCTCACACGATCGGCCACGTTAACGACAACTCGTCGCCACCTCATGTTCTTTGTCAATCTTATACGTCGCCAGATAAGCAAGCGAGCATATAAGCGCATAGCCGGGTCTGTCCGAAAAAAAATCCATGAAGAACTAAGGTGGGCCGTTGAACGCGTCGATGGGATTAAGCAACTCGAAGACGAAGATAGGGGCCGACTGCGCGCACGTGTTACTAGGCTGGCTATGCGGCGAGGAACATACTGGATGGTCACGCCCACATGGGGCTACACCCTGCATGGGATTGCTCTCATTTTTGTATTGGTTCTGGGCGTCTTATTTGGATCCGCGATCAGCGAACTGAGAGGAAGCTCCACTGGGCAAGCAGTGCGGTCGACAATGCTCGTCTTTATCGCTCTTGTGTGGCTTGCCGCTGCGCTTACTGCCCCGGCAAGTCGTCGACTTGACCACAAACTTAGTAGGTTGGATCTTAGAAAGCCCGGAAGGCGTCGAAAGTGGCAACTTCTTCTACTGTTCAGCGCACTTTGTTCTACTTATACGATTGCGACACCAGATCAGAAGGAGGGCGACCCGACCAGCGGAGACTGGAGCGTATTGGCCATTGAGATTTTCATTGCCACGATCTTCACGTTTGTCTGGCAGGCCGCTAGCGCCGACCTGTTTTATCTGTCATGGCGCCGAAAGAATCCCGGCCCAAGCCAGCTTGACCTCATTATGATGCGCATTCTCGACATTACATATTGGGTTGAATGGTGTACTCATGACAACAGATGGTCCAACAGATCATTCTGCGTAATCTTAACAGGTGAGCTAGAGAGAATTGCTCGCGAATCCGAGCGATTTGCATTGCGCAGAGTGCCCTGGTGGGACCTGCAAGCGCGTCGCGAAGCAAGGCGGCTTGGTTTACGACTAGCGGCTATTATTCGTATGCACAAGGTTCCACTCGCAACCGCCGTCGGCATGGGGGACTTTATTCGCGTTGAGGCGTCGCTCTTAGGCGGGTTGATTGCGTGGCAAAATGAAGATTTAGAAGAGCTTCTTAAAGCGGTTCCCGAGGTCGGCTTACGCGCCTGGATCCGCCCTCTACTGGGACGCGCTTGGTCAGGACTCATCCTTGCCTTAATGGCTCTCTGGTTGCCGAATACTTCGGCGTTTCACAATTCTCCGCAAGCGGCCGATAGCGTCAGGGCAGCCTTGCTCATTAGTGCCATCCTCGCACTGATAAGCGGCGGCGTTGCGGCTCCGGAACGCGTGAACGCGGTGCTTGATAAGGCCCTGCCATTCGGCCCAAAGAAGGAGTGACTGCCCTTAGAGTGCAACGATGGAGCGCACCTCGGTGGCGTACGACTGGCGTAGACGCTTATGGAGCGTCCCGGTTCGATGCGCAGCGTCTCGCCGGGCTGGGCAAGGCCGGCGAGCTCGGCACCGTACTGCTTCCAGTCGAATCGAGTACCGGGCGTGCTGTAGTCAACGGCCAAGCCGCCGCAGAGGTTGAACTCACGGGGCCCGGCATGGCCGGATCCTGTCCAGCCACGCACGGTCTCGCGCGATGATTTCAGCCAACTGGGCCGCCATGGTGGACGCGTCCAGCCCGGACGCCAGATGCGCGTGGATTCCGCGTTAGCGGACGTGCGGCAGGGCGGTCAGGATGTCCGGGTACGGGGAGATCTCCGGCACGCTCGGCGCCAAGAGTGCCGCCTTGCGTAGCCGGCCCGGGGGAAGAGGCCAAGCACCACTGGGAACCGAGGTCATCAGAAGGCCCGGCGACGGCCCGAGCGACGCCTGCGGCCGCAAACGATCAGAGACAGCCGGACAGCAGCGAAACGGCCCCTCGCCAGTGTCATACCTGGTGAGGGGCCGTTCCCTGCGAGTGTGGCGGGTGCAGGGTTCGAACCTGCGTAGGCTAAGCCGACAGATTTACAAAGGGACCTCGTTCTATGCTCGCAATAGGCTCTGACCTGTGGAAGCCATCCTCTCAGCAGCGATCCGCGCTTCCTCTGTCCCGTGATAAGCCCGAGAGCCCGTCATCCCCTGCGACTACCCTCGTATCTCCCCACCTCCGTAGACGAACTACCAGACTGGCGCAGCGACACGCATGGTTGCTGCGGCCTCCTACGCCCTGCGGCGCTCGCAGCACTCAGTCTTGTGATGTCTCGTGGTTGAAGACCACTTTAGGACGAAGTCGCTCTCCTGAACCCGGTGCGCTACCCATGAGCAGCGCCTTATGCTCTCCAGCATGACCGAAGAGGGAACGGAACTGCCCGCCCATGTAGATATAGATGATCTCAAGCGCAGACTTCCGCCGGACGATCCACGCCTCAATGTCGAGGCTCGATGCATCGCCGCGAATATCGATTATGAGTGGCTCGTGGAAGCCGTCGAAAAAAAGCTTCAGATCGGCTTGCGAGTAGACCTTCCCAACGGCAAAGAAAAACGGCCGGTTTATCTAAACTTTTCCGATTGTGTACGCCTACTGGGAGCGAACTTTCAGGAAGCCAAGTTTCTCGGTGATTACTGGGCGGTCCACTATATTGACGCTGGCATAATTGAGGCTCGCATAAAGGGGGTTGCAACGCCGCCGTCGGCACTGAGACGATTTTCTGGGGTAATGACTAAGCGTCAGTCCACCCTATTCGACGAAGACGAAGAATCATCCTTCTTTGAGGAGACAGACGACCCTACTTCACCATGGCGATTGCAGTTCAAAAACTCTGGATCACTTCCCCTGTCAGCCGAGATCGGTACCGCAAGTGATCGGTTCGCGATCCTGACGTCGATTCACCGTCCTCTGATCGTTTTGCGGCTAGAAGGAGTAAAAACCGTTCGCCATGACGAAGCACTGGATCTGCTTAGACGCGTATCCAGTGCCATCTTCTTCGATCTCGACGTCCGTCATGACATCGCGTGCGGACTGTCCGATTATCCGCGTACGCAAATTCGATTCGCCGGACGACGAAACAGACGCGCCGGGAGTGTTCCACAGCTCCCACGCTATGAATACCAACAAAAGCCCTTCGACTTGTATCAGTATGGCCGCTCGGCGCCAGGAATGCCGCTGCTGCAGTTCCTTGCCTTTTATCAGGTCTTGGAGTATAGCTTTCCTAGCTTCAGCCACAGGGAAGCACTCGACCGCCTCAAAAATGAGGTTCGCGATCCGTCCTTTGATCCAGAGAAAGACAGCGACATAGGGCGACTGCTCGCCTTAGCTCAGTCCTTCGGAAGGAGCTATGGCAACGAGCGTGACCAACTTAAGGCAACGATTCGCGGCTGCATAGACGACAACCGTTTGAAGGCCTTCGTCTCTAGAGACAAAGAGAGCCTCAAGTACTTCACAACCGCCCACCCGATACGTGGGCTAAAGCTGTTGGATCCACAAAACAAGAACAACGACATCCGCGATCAAGTCGCAGCTCGAGTCTACGACATCCGCTGCCGAGTCGTCCACACAAAGGATGAGGGAACTGAATCGGCGCCTGAGCTGTTGCTGCCATCTTCACAAGAAGCACAGTCCATGGACAAAGACATCGAGTTGGTCCGTTTCTTGGCCCAGAGAGTCTTGATCGCTACTGCATCCAAACTTCGCATCTGAAACCATTTTGAGCTCAAAATAGAAGACGGCTTCGCCGAACTGGTCGGCGAAGCCCTCTCATATGCCGTCACCCGTCTAGGTAACGGACGACGGGCTTTGGGTGCATGAGGAAATCGTGGTGAGAGATGTTCCAGGCGTAGGCGCGGGCCAGGGAGAAGGCGACCAGGTCGCCGACTGCGATGCGTTCCGTGGGGACCTCGCGTGCAAAGACGTCCTTTGGTGTGCGGAGCTGACCAACGAGAGTGACGGGCTCGTTGGCGGACCGCGGGACCGTCGCCGGTGCCGGTGAGGATGTCGAACGGCTGTGCTGCTTGGTGACCGGCGTCCGGATGTGCATGGTGCCGCCGCCTAGGACGGCTTACCACTGGCCGTGTGCCTTCTTCACGTCCAGTATTTCGGTGATGTACCACCCGGCGTAGACGCTGATGGAGCGGCCCGGTTCGATGCGCAGTGTGTCGCCCGGCTGCGCGAGGTTGGCGACCTCGGCGCCGTACTACATCCAGTCAAAGCTGGTGCCGGGCGTGCTGTAGTCGACTGCCATGCCACCGCGGAGGTTGAACTCACGTGCCCCGGTGTGGCTGATCCTGTCGAGCCACGCGCGGCCCCACGCAAGGATCTCGGCGGACTGGGCCGCCATGGCGGACGCGTCGAGCCCGGACGCTAGGTGCGTGTAGACGCCGCGTAGACGCACGTGCGGCGAGGCGGTCAGGGTGTCGGTGCAGGTGTCCATGAGTTCGGGGTCCATGCTGAATGGGCCGCTCATGGCCAGCGCGACGCCGCTGCGGTCGCCGGCGAGCTTGACCCGTAGCAGGACTTCGACCTCGCGCCCAGCCGCCTCGGCGATGCGCGCGAGGCGGGATAGTTCGTGCGGGCTTTCGACGTGGATGCGCTCAACGCCGAGGTTGAGCGCCAGTTCGAGTTCGTCATCGGTCTTGCCGGGGCCGCCGAGCGCCAACCGCGCGTCCGGGAAAGCCTCACGCACGTGCGCCAGTTCGCCGCCGGACGCGACCTCGATGCCGTCGACGTACGAAGCGAGCGCTCGAAGGATCGGGACGTCGGGGTTGGCTTTGGCGGCATACAAGATCTCCGGCACGCTCGGCGCCAAGAGTGCCGCCTTGCGTAGCCGGCCCGGGGGAAGAGGCCAAGCACCACTGGGAACCGAGGTCATCAGAAGGCCCGGCGACGGCCCGAGCGACGCCTGTGGCCGGTGTGGGGGCCGCCTACGCCCTCCGAACGCGGGCCCGTATTGGGCCCGCGTAGCCGTAGACGGCCGCAAACGATCAGAGACAGCCGGACAGTAGCGAAACGGCCCCTCGCCAGTGTCATACCTGGTGAGGGGCCGTTCCCTGTGAGTGTGGCGGGTGCAGGGTTCGAACCTGCGTAGGCTAAGCCGACGGATTTACAGTCCGCTCCCATTGGCCACTCGGGCAACCCGCCGTGGCGTCGCTCTCGCGACGGCACTGGAAAGAATAGCGGACGCGGCGAGTGGTCGTGACATCGGAGGCGGGCGGTGCGGAGCCGCGGGGGCGGGTCGCGAGTCGCTACGCTCTCAGGACCGCGAAGGTGCTGCTGAGGGGAAGTGTGCGCGATGGCCGACAGCTCGTTTGACATCGTCTCGAAGCTCGACCGGCAGGAGGTCGACAACGCTCTGAACCAGGCCGCCAAGGAGGTGGCCAACCGGTTCGACTTCCGGAACGTGGACGCCGGGATCAAGTGGTCCGGGGAGAGCATCGAGATCCAGGCGAACACCGAGGAGCGGGCGAACGCCGTGCTCGACGTGCTGAAGGACAAGCTGGTCAAGCGGGGGATCTCGCTGAAGGCGATCGATCCCGGCGAGCCGCGGTTGTCGGGGAAGCTCTACAAGCTGGGCGTCGGGCTGAAGGAGGGCATCTCCCAGGAGGACGCCAAGAAGATCGGCAAGATCGTCCGGGACGAGGGGCCGAAGGGGATCAAGGCCCAGATCCAGGGGGACGAGCTGCGGGTGAGCTCGAAGAAGAAGGACGATCTTCAGCAGGTCATCGCCCTGCTGAAGAGCAAGGACCTGGACGTCGCCCTCCAGTTCGTCAACTACCGGTAGAGCGGACGAGAGCGCGCCGGCCGCCTCCCCCGCAGAGGCGGCCGGCGCGCTCTCGTGGGTTATGACGCGGCGGCGGGCTCGTCGGTTCGCTCTGATTCGGAGAAAGGTTCGAGGCGGGCGGCGCCGAGGGTCCGGCCCCGGTCGCGCTGCTCGTCGGTGAGGGGCGTGGTTACCATCTCCGCCATGGTGACGTACCGAACCCCACTGGAGTGGGAGCTCATGCGGGAGGCGGGACGGGTCGTGGCCCGCATCCTCGCGGGGACGCGGGAGGCCGCGGAGCCGGGCCTGCCGCTCGCGGAGCTGGACGCGGTGGCCGGGCGGATCCTGAAGGAGAACGGGGCGACGTCGCCGTTCCTGCACTACAAGCCGAGCTGGGCGCCCGTGCCGTATCCGGCGAACATCTGCGTGTCGGTCAATGACGTGGTCGTGCACGGCGTTCCGGACGGGCGGGTGCTGCAGGACGGGGACCTGGTCTCGGTCGACTGCGGGGCGACGCTCGACGGGTACTGCGGGGACGCGGCCGTGTCGTTCTTCGTCGGGGCCGGGGACGAGGCGGGCCGGCGGCTTCTGGACGTGACCGAGACCGCGCTGCGGCGGGCGATCGCGGCGGCCGTGCCGGGGAACCGGATGGGCGACATCGCGAACGCGGTGGAGCGGACGGCGCGCAAGGCCGGGTTCGGGATCACGCGGGGCTGCGGCGGGCACGGCATCGGGACGGAGATGCACGAGGACCCGGCGGTGCCGAACGTGGGCAAGGCGGGCAAGGGGATGCCGCTGCGGGAGGGCCTGACGATCGCGATCGAGCCGATGTTCCACGAGGGCGGGTCGGACGACTCGCGGCTGCTGGCGGACGGCTGGTCGATCGCGACGGCGGACGGCGGCCGGGCCGCGCACTTCGAGCACACCATCGCGATCACACCGGACGGCCCGCTGGTCCTGACGGCGCCGTAGCTAGCGGCGGCCCGCCATGCGTTCGAGGCGGGCGATGCGCTCGGCGGTCGGCGGGTGGGTGGAGAACAGCTTGCCGATGCCGGCGCCGCGGAACGGGTTGGCGATCATCAGGGCGCTGGTGGTGGCGAGCTCGGGGTCCTGCGGCAGCGGCATCGCCTGGGTGCCCGCCTCGATCTTGCGGAGGGCGGACGCGAGGGCGAGCGGGTCGCCGGTGAGGCGGGCGCCGGCGGAGTCGGCGGCGAACTCGCGGGTGCGGCTGATCGCCATCTGCACGACGGCGGCGGCGACGGGGCCGAGCACCAGCATGAGCAGGGCGCCGAGGACGCCGGGACCGTCGTCGTCGTCCGCCCGCCCGATCGGCAGGAAGATCGCCAGGTGCGACAGGTACGTGATCACGGTGGCGATGGCGGCGGCGACGGACGAGATCAGGATGTCGCGGTTGTAGACGTGCGAGAGCTCGTGGCCGAGGACGGCGCGCAGTTCCCGCTCGTCCAGCATGCGCAGGATGCCGCGGGTGCAGCAGACGGCGGCGTTGCGCGGGTTGCGGCCGGTGGCGAACGCGTTCGGCTGGCGGGTCTCGGAGACGTACAGCCGCGGCATGGGCTGGCGGGCGGTGGTCGACAGCTCGCGGACGAGCCGGTAGAGCATCGGCGCCTCGACCTCACCGACGGGGTGGGCGCGCATGGAGCGCAGCGCGATCCGGTCGGAGAAGACGTAGGCGACGCCGTTGGTGGCGAGGGCGATGACCAGCGCGATGGTGAGTCCGGCGGTGCCGCCGAACGTCCAGCCGATCGCGAGCATCAGTGCCGACAGCGCAGCGATCAGTGCCGCCGTCTTGACGCCGTTGAACCGCACTCCGCACCGCCTCCCCGTCCGGACCCACCATGAACAACAACGGTGTGACCAGCCTCAACGTTCCCGCTTCGCGGGCGGCCGCCGGCCGGGCCGGGGCCCTGCCTCCAGGTTAGGTCGCGGCTGAGACGGTCTGGAGGACGATCTGCGGCGCGACCGACAGCACGACCGCGCCCGCGGCGGTCGCGGCGAGGGCGGCGCGGACGGGCCATCCGGGCAGCGGGTCGGCGAACGGGCGGACCGGCGGGGTGAACAGCCGGACGGCCCAGGCGAGGTAGTAGTACAGGCCGATGGCGGTGTTGATCGCCATGATCACGGCGAGCCAGGTGACGCCGCCCGCGACGGTGGCGCGGAACACCACGACCTTCGCGAACAGCCCCATGACGCCCGGTGGGAGGCCGGCGAGGCAGATGAGGAAGAACGCGAGGGCGGTCGCGGTGGCGGGGCTGCGGTGGGCGAGGCCGCGGTAGCCGTCCAGGGTGTCGCGGTGGGGCCGGGCGCCGTCGAGCCGGCGCCGCGCGAACCCGGTGACGACGGTGAACGCGCCGAGGTTCATGACGGCGTAGAGGGCGACGTAGGCGGTGGTGGCGGCGACGGCCTCGGGGAGGCGGTGCGACCCGACCGACAGGGGCGCGAGCATGTAGCCGGACTGGGCGACGGACGACCAGGCCAGCAGCCGGATCGCGGTCCGCTGGCGGAGCGCGAGGAGGTTGCCGAGGGTCATGGTGAGCGCGGCGAGGACGGCGATCACCGGGCCCCACACGTGCCCGTACGCGGGGAGCCCGAGGGCGAGGACGATGGCGAGTCCGGCGAACCCGGCGGCCTTCGACACGACGGACAGGAACGCGGCGACGGGCAGCGGCGCGCCCTCGTAGACGTCCGGGGCCCAGAAGTGGAACGGGACGGCGGCGACCTTGAACGCGAACCCGGCGAGGAGGAGGACGACGCCGACGGCGGCGACCGGGTCCAGGTCGGCGGGGACGCGGCCGAGGGCGGGCGCGATCCGGTCGAGGTGCATGGCGCCGGTCGTCCCGTACACCAGCGAGATGCCGAACAGCATGATCGCGGTGGAGACGACGGAGACGAGGAACAGCTTGAGCGCGGCCTCGGACGCGCGGCCGTCGTAGCGGCGGAGGCCGACGAGGGCGAACACCGGCAGCGACAGCGTCTCCAGCGCGACCAGCAGCAGGACGAGGTCGCGGGCGGCGACGAGCGTGAGGGCGCCGACCACCGCGCACAGCAGCAGGAAGTGGTACTCCCCCGCGGGGATCTCCGAGTCGGTGATCTCCTGGAGGGACAGCAGCACGACGACCAGGGCGGCGGCGAGCACGAGGCCCTGGAACAGCAGGGTGAAGTCGTCGGTGACGTAGGAGCAGGAGCGGGGGCCGCCGCCGCGCAGCGCGTCCGGCACGCAGAAGGTGGCGCGGCGGTCGCCGGGCGCCAGCGCGATCACCGCGATCAGCGCGGCGCCGAGCGCACCGCAGCAGGCCGGGCCGAGGACGCGGCGCGGGACGTCGAACGCGTCGGCGAGCAGCAGGCCGAGCGCGGCGACGGCGACGATCAGCGGGGGCGCGATCGCCGCGTAGTCGATGCCCTGGATCATCAGCCGCCTCCGAACAGCGCGCGGACCGGCGCGGCGGTCACGTCCAGCAGGGTCTTCGGCCACAGCCCGACGAGCAGGGTGAGCGCGATCAGCGGGACCCAGGCGGCGTACTCCTGGGCCGACACCACGGCGCCCGGACCGGCCGCGGCGGCGGGTTCGAGGTCGGCCGCGGCGGGTTCGGGGCCGCCCACCCCCGGTTCCGGCGCGGGCCCGGCGGTGGATTCGGGACCACCGGCCGGGGCCGGTCCGGCGGCGGGTTCCGGCGCGGGGCCGTGGGTGATCTTGGCGAGCATGCGCAGGAAGTAGCCGGCGGTGAGCAGCGCACCGATCCCGGCGACCGCCATGAACGTGACGAACGCGCCGCGCGGCAGGTCGGCGTGCGGCCGATACGCGCCGACCATCGCGAGCATCTCGCCCCAGAACCCGGCGAGCCCCGGCAGCCCGAGCGAGGCGACGGACGCGAAGGTCAGCACGGACGCCAGGCGCGGCGCGGTGCCGAGCATGCCGCCGCCGATCCGGTCCATGTCGGTGGTGCCCCAGCGGTCCTTCACCGCTCCGGCCAGGAAGAACAGCAGCCCGGTGATCAGGCCGTGCGCGATGTTGCCGAACAGTGCGGCGTTGATCCCGACGGGGGTGAGCGTCGCGATGCCGAGCAGCACGAACCCCATGTGCCCGACGGACGAGTACGCGATCATCCGTTTGAGGTCGCGCTGGGCGAGGCAGGCGAGCGCGCCGTAGACGATCCCGATCACGGCGAGGAGCCCGAGCCACGGCGCCCACACCCGCGCGCCGTCCGGAGCGAGCGGCAGCGCGACGCGGACGAGCCCGTAGGTGCCCATCTTCAGCAGCACGCCCGCCAGCAGCACGGACCCGACGGTGGGCGCCTCGGTGTGCGCGTCCGGCAGCCAGGTGTGCAGCGGCCACATCGGCGCCTTCACCGCGAGCCCGACGGCCATCAGCGCGAAGGCGGCGATCTGGATGCCGTGGGAGACACCGGAGCCATGCCGCGCGGCCAGTTGGACCATGTCGAGGGTGCCCGCGTTGACGGCCACGAGCAGCATCCCGGCGAGCAGCAGACCCGACCCGAGCAGCGTGTACAGGATGAACTTGGTCGCGGCGGCGCGGCGCCCGTCGCCGCCCCACAGCATGATCACCACGTACATCGGGATCAGCACGGTCTCGAAGAACACGAAGAACAGCACGAGGTCGAGGGCCGTGAACGTGCCGATCAGGCCGACCTCGAGGACGAGCAGCAGCGCGGTCAGCAGCCGGATCCGCCCGCCCGCCGGGGGATGCCGCAGCGTGTACAGGAAGCACAGGAACGTCAGCAGGGCGGTCAGCACGACCAGCGGCAGCGAGATCCCGTCCGCGCCGAGGTGGAACCGCAGCCCGATCGCGGGCGCCCACGCCCAGTCCGCCTGGAGCTGCGTCCGCGAGGTGTCGCCGAAGTCGAACGCGGTGAGCGCGGAGACCGCGACGAGCAGCGTCGCCGCGGACACGCCCGTACCGAACGCCCGGACGGCGAACCCGGTGCGCAGGAACCGGTCCGCCGGGACGAGCAGCGCCACCGCCCCGAACAGCGGGATCGCCATCATCCACAGGAAGATCACCGGAAGATCACCACCAGGGCCGTGATGACGACGACGCCCGCGAGCAGGCCCGTCAGGTACGTCTGCGGGTTGCCGTTCTGCGGGATCCGCAGCAGCCCGCCGAGCCGCCGCGCGCCCCGTCCGGCCCCGACGACGGCCGCGTCGACGCCGCGCCGGTCGAACAGCACGACACCGCGCGCGAGGGCCCGGACGGGGCGGACGATCGCCATCGCGTACAGCTCGTCCAGGTAGAAGCCCCGCGCGAACACCCGGCGCACCGGCCCGAGGGCGACCGCCGGATCGGACGCCGGGTCCCGGTTCCAGAGCAGGTACACCGCGCCCCCGCCGATGATCAGCAGCGCGATGCCGAGCAGCGCCGGGCCGGCGTGCGGGCGCAGCTCGCTCGCGCCGAGCCCGAAGAACCCGAGGATCGCGGCGGGCACCGCCAGCGCCGCCACCGTCCACGACATGAACTTCGACGGCTCGCGGATCTCGTACGTCCCGCGCGGCTCCCCGAAGAACGTCATCAGCCAGGCCCGCATCGCGTACGCCGCGGTCAGCGCGACCGTCAGCAGCAGCCCGAGGTACACCAGCCACGCCACCCCGGACGGCAGGTCGACATAGGTGACGCTCGTGGACAGCTCGCGCAGCGGGGTCTTCGCGAACCCCGTGATCTCGTCGCTGAACGGCGGCCGGCCGCCCATCACGGGCAGGTCGTGCGGGAGCCCGCTCGGGGACGGCCCCGGAAGCGGGGCCGCCGGCGGTGCGGCGGAACCGTCCGAGGTCAGCGGGGCGTAGGCGAACCAGCCGGCCTCGGTCGTCTCGTGGCCGTGGAGGGCGGCGTGCTGGGCGGCCTCGATGACGGAGTCCTTGCTGAACCAGCCGCTGAACGGCGGGACGCCCGCGAGGGCCGCGAACCCGGCCGTCATCGACCAGAAGGTGATCGGCATGCCGCGCCGCAGCCCGCCGTGCTTCGCGAGCAGCGTGGACCCGGTCGTCGCGATCACGCAGCCGGCGGCGAGGAACAGCAGCGCCTTGAACGCGCCGTGCGCCAGCAGGTGGAAGATCGCCGCGGACCTCGCGCCGACCGCGAGCGCGGCCGCCATCACGGCGAGCTGGCTGATCGTCGAGTAGGCGAGGACGCGTTTCAGGTCGTCCTGGGCGAGGGCCGCGAGCGCCGCGCCGACCATCGAGATCACCGCGATGACGCCGAGGACGGCCAGCGCGCCGGGCGCGGCGACGAACACCCCGTACAGCCGCGCGACGACGTAGACGCCGGCCGCGACCATCGTGGCGGCGTGGATCAGCGCGCTGATCGGCGTCGGGCCGGCCATGGCGTCCGGAAGCCAGGTGTGCAGCGGGAACTGGGCGCTCTTGCCCGCGACGCCGGCGAGCAGCAGCAGCGCGGCGGCGGTGAGCGTCGAGCCGGGCATCGTCCAGACCCGGGCGAGGACGCCGTGGATCTCGAACGTGCGGGCGCCGAGCCCGAGCACGATGATCCCGATGAGGAAGCCGACGTCGCCCAGCCGCGTCACCAGGAACGCCTTGACGGCGGCGCGGGAGTTGGCCCGCTCCTCCCAGTGGTGGCCGACCAGGAAGTACGAGCAGATGCCCATGACCTCCCAGCCGACGTACAGGACGATGAGGTCTCCGGCGAGGACCACCAGCAGCATCGCGGCGGTGAACAGCGAGATGAACGCGGCGTAGGACGAGTAGCGCCGGTCGCCGTCCATGTAGGCGACCGAGTACACCTGGACGGCGAGCGCGACGCAGCAGACCATCAGCGCGACGACCGCGGACAGGCCGTCCACCTGCAGCCCGATCCGGATCGGCACCGAGCCGGTGTCGATCACCGCCAGCGAGCCCGTCCGTTCGCCGGGGTCCCGCCAGACGACGAACGCGACGATCGCCGACAGGACGAGCGAGACGGCGACGGGGGCGCAGGCGATCAGCGCCGGGCCGTTGCGGCGGGGCGAGCCCAGCAGCCGCCCGAGCGCGGGGCCGAACAGCATGCCGCCGAACGCGGCGAGGAACGGCAGCAGGATCGCCAGGGACGCGAGCCAGATCACGGCGTCGCCCCCTCGACCGGCTCGGCGCCGGTCTCCGACCCGGTCTCGGCGGCGGGCTCCGGCTCGGGCTCGTCAGTTCCGGACTCGGGCTCGGCGGCGGACTCGGGCTCGTCGGCGGGCTCGTCGTCGGACTCCGCCAGCGCGCAGAGCCGGTCGATGTCGACCATCTGGCGGTTCCGGAACACCAGCAGGACGATCGCCAGGCCGAGCCCGACCTCCGCCGCCGCGATCACGATCGTGAACAGGGTGAGCACCTGCCCGCCGTGCAGCCGGTCGCGGAACCGCATGTCGAACGTGACGAGGTTCAGGTTCACCGCGTTCAGCATCAGCTCGACCGACATCAGGACGAGGATGGCGTTGCGCCGCGCCAGCACCCCGTACACGCCGACGGAGAACAGCAGCGCCGCGACGACGGTCGGGTAGGCCAGGTGCATCAGCCGCGCCCCTTCCCCCGGCCGGAGCGGCCGGAGCTGCTGGAGCCGTTCGAACGGTCGGAGCGGCGGGAGCCGATGTCCGTGCGGGACAGGACGATCGCGCCGACCAGCGAGGCCAGCAGCAGCACCGACAGCACCTCGAACGGCAGCACCCACGTTCGGAACACGCCGGCGCCCAGCGCGCTCGCCGACCCGCTGCCCGCGCGCAGCGGCATCCGCTCGTCCCGGAAGCCCATGACCATGACCGTGACCAGGACCGCGGCGGTGGCCACCGCGACCGCGGCGGCGGCCCACCGGTTGCCGGAGTCGAGGTCGGCGGAGTCACCGATCGGCGCGCGCGTCAGCATGATCCCGAACAGCAGCAGCACGACGACCGCGCCGACGTAGATCAGCACCTGCACCCACGCGACGAACTCCGCGGTCAGCACCAGGTAGCCGCCCGCGAGCGCGCCGAACGACAGCACCAGCCACAGCGCCGCGTGGACGAGCCGCCGCGTCGTCACGACCATGATCCCGGCCCCGACGGCCACCACCCCGAGCAGCGTGAAGACGATCTCCTGGCCGCTCACCGCCGGCTCCCCGGCGGGCCGGGCGGGCCGGAGGGCGGGCGCCGCGCGGCCCGCGCCGCCGCCTTCTCCGCCGCCGCGATCTCCTTCGGCGGCTCGGCGGCCGGGTCGTGGGCCTGCGGCGGCGGGACGGTCCACATCCACTCCCGGAGCCGCTCCTTCTCGTGGGTCAGCTCCGCGATGTCGTACTCGGCGTACTCGAACTCCGGCGACCAGAACAGCGCGTCGAACGGGCAGACCTCGATGCAGATGCCGCAGTACATGCACAGCGCGAAGTCGATCGCGAACCGGTCGAGGACGTTGTGGACGCGCGGCCGCCCGCCGCCCTCCGCGGGGACGGTCTCCTTGTGCGAGTCGATGTAGATGCACCAGTCGGGGCACTCGCGCGCGCAGAGCATGCAAACGGTGCAGTTCTCCTCGAAGAGCGCGATCACCCCCCGGCTGCGCGGGGGCAGATCGGGCTGCACCTCGGGGTATTGACGCGTGATGGAGCGCCGCGTCATAGTCCGCAACGTGACGGCCAGCCCCTTGGCCAGCCCGCCTCCTGGCAACCGTCCCACCCGCAACATGATTGCGCACGAAACGCCGCCGTGGAACGCGGCGGGTTCCGCGTTCGTCGGACGATACGCGGGCACCCGCGGTCCGCGCTCCTGTACGCCTGCGGGCAAGGAGGACATGTGAGCCACCATGCGGACGGACAGTACGACCCCGGAGCCGACCACGCCCGCCCGCAGCCCTCCGCGCCGCCGGGCCCCACACCGCCGAACACCACACCGTCGGACGCCGCTCCTCCGAGCGCCACTCCTCCGAGTGCCACGCCGCCGGGCGGGACGCCCGTGCAGGGGACGCCGCCGGGCGGCCTGCCGGTGCACCGCACCACCAAGCCGGACGGTTTCACGCCGCCGCGCGGCACCTCGGTGCCGCACCCGCCCGTCCCGCCGCAGCCCGCCGCCTCCCCACCGCATCCGGTCGCGCCGCCTCGTCCTGCGGCCGCGCCGCCGCCTCCACCGGCCTTACCGCCCCGTCCGGCGGCACCGCGTACTTCCGTCCCGCCCCCAGTGGACCCGCGGCGTCCCGTGCAGCCGCCGGGACCGCCGGACCGGTCCCCGACCTGGGGGTCCGGCGGGTATCCGCTTCCGCCGCTGCGTCCCGTGCCGCCGCTTCCGCCGCCGCCCGAGCAGCCGAACGGCGTGCTGTGGGCGATCATGCCGTTCCTCACGTTCGGCCTCGCGACGCCCGTGACGTTCTTCTACGCCGCCGTGAAGCGCGGATCGTGGAACTACGGGGCCGCCGCGGCCGGCTACGGGATCGGCCTCGTGACGATGCTGGCCGCCCTGAACAGCGGGAACGTGCTGCTGATCGCGCTCGGCACCATCCTGCTGCTGACGCTGTGGCCCGCGGGGACCGCGCACGCCTTCGCCGTCCGCCGCCAGGTGTACCCCCGCGAGGTCCCGCGCAGCCACAACAACGAGAACGCCGTCGAGTACGCCAAGTACCGCCGGAACCTGCGCGCCGACGCCCGCGCCATCGCCGCCGACGACCCGGCGCTCGCGCACGAGCTGCGGATCGGCCGCCCGGACGTCCCGCGCGCCTACGACGACGGCGGCCTCGTCGACGCCAACCATGCCCCGGCCGAGATCATCGCGGCCCTGCCGGGGATGACGGAGGAGCTGGCCGAGCGGGTCGTCGCGCACCGGGACGAGCACGGCACGTTCGTCTCCGTCGAGGAGATGGCCGTGGACTGCGACCTGCCGCCCGCGATCATGCCGCAGCTCGCCGAGTACACGATCTTCCTCCCCTGACCGTCCCGCCCCACCGTGTCCCGCCCCACCGCGTCGCGTAGGAAGGGCTAGGCGAACGCGACCTTGAGGACGCCGGTCAGCGCGAGCTGTACCAGCGACAGCGGGACGAGCCACGCCCACGCGAGCCTCTGGAGCTGGTCCTCGCGCATCCGCGGGTAGCTGACCCGCAGCCAGATCACGCAGAACGCCAGCACCGCCGCCTTGATCAGCGTCCAGAGCCAGCCCAGCTCGGTGTTCAGGAACGGGCCCTTCCACCCGCCGAGGAACAGCACGGCCGTCAGCGCGCACAGCACCACGATTCCGGCGTACTCCGCCAGGATGAACAGCGCGAACCGCAACCCGCCGTACTCGGTGTACGGGCCGAAGATGATCTCCGAGTCGGCGACCGGCATGTCGAACGGCGGGCGGCGCAGCTCCGCGAGGCCCGCGACGAAGAACACCACCGCGCCGATCGCCTGCCACGGCAGCCACCACCAGCGCCACTCGCCGACGATGCCCTGCAGCGACAGCGTGCCCGCGGCCATCGCCACCGACGACGCCGCGAACACCATCGGCAGCTCGTAGGACATCAGCTGCGCCGCGACCCGGATCCCGCCGAGCAGCGCGTACTTGTTCGCGCTCGCCCAGCCGGCCATGATCGCGCCGATCACCCCGACGCCCATCACCGCGAGCGCGAAGAACACCCCGACGCCGAGGTCCAGCGCGACCTGCCCGCCCGGACCGACCGGCACCACGATCAGCACCAGCAGGTACGGGACGAGCGCGACGCCCGGCGCCAGCTTGAACACCCACCGGTCGGCGTCGCGCGGGACGACGTCCTCCTTCTGCGCGAACTTCACGCCGTCCGCGACGAGCTGCGCCCAGCCGTGGAAACCGCCCGCGTACATGGGGCCGAGGCGGCCCTGCATGTGCGCCATCACCTTGTGCTCGGCCTGCCCGACCAGCAGCGGCAGCAGCGCGAACGCGGCCGCGACCAGCACCAGCTTCCCGATGGTCTCAAGCATCCGGACCCCGCTCCTGCGGTGGGCGGCCGGCCCGGCGGCGCTCCGCCGCCTCCGCCCACGGGCCCTCGTCGGGCACGCCGGGCGGCCGCACGCGGCGGCGGCTCGGCGCGCCGTGCCCCGACTCGCCGGGCTCCTTCGCGCCCGGCCACGGCTTCGCGACCCGCGCCGCCAGCACGAAGTCCTTGCGCAGCGGATGGCCCTCGAAGCCGTCCGGCAGCAGCAGCGGGACGAGGTTCGGGTGCCCCTCGAACACGACGCCGAACATCTCGGCCGTCTCCCGCTCGTGCCACGCGGCGCCCCGGTAGACGCCGATGGCGGTCGGGAGGGACGGCGCGTCCCTCGGCACCCGCGTCCGGACGAGCAGATGGTGCCGCCGCTCCAGCGAGTACACGTGGACGACGACGGCGAAGCCCTCGCCGAGCTCGTCGACGCCGGTCAGCCAGTCGAAGAAGGCGAAGGCCAGGTCGTCGCGGGCGAAGGTGAGCGCCTCCACCCAGCGGTCGGCCGGCACGCCGACGGACAGCCCGCCGGCCGTCTCCTCGGTCGTCACGTCGTCGCCGAACCGGTCCGTCCAGGCGGCGGTCAGCTCCGCGGCGGCGCTCACCGGCTCCGCCCGATCTCGTCGTCGTTCCCGTCGTCGGCGAGCCCCGGGATGATCGACGGGTCGTGCTCGGACCGAGGCCGCCGCCGCGGTTCGCCCGCCCGCGGCTCGTCGGCGGGCGGCTCTTCGGCGGGCGGCTCGGCGTACTGCGGCTCCTCGGCGGCGGGGATCGGCCGCGTCTCGTCGTCGGGACGCACCGCGCCGGGCTCGTCCGCGGGTTCCGGTCCGGCGGCGGGCAGCGGCATGGTCCCGCCCTCGGCGGCCGGGGCGGTGCGGGGCCCCTCGGCCTCCGGTTCGACGGGCGGAAGGGGACGCGTCTCATCGTCCGGACGCACGTCATCGGCTTCGGGCGCGGGCCGGCCCGCCGGCGGCGGCGGTTCGGGCGGCGCGACGGGCAGCGTCACGTCCGACGGCGACGCTTCTTCCCGCGCCGAAGGCTCGCCGGACGGCTCCTCGGCGGACGGTTCGTCGGCAGGCGGCTCGTCGGCGGGCGGCTCGTCGGCGGGCGGCGGCTGGAGGGGGCGGCGCAGGACGGTGGCCGAGAACGGCCGCGGCGCGGGCGGCGGGCTCATCGGGTCGCCGCCGTCGTAGCGGTCGCCGAGCGACTCGGCGGCGATCTTCTCCTGCAGGTGGACGATGCCCTGGAGGAGCGCCTCTGGACGCGGCGGGCAGCCGGGGACGTACACGTCCACCGGGATGATCTGGTCGACGCCCTTGGTCACGCAGTAGGAGTCCCAGTACGGGCCGCCGCAGTTGGAGCAGGCGCCGAACGAGATCACGTACTTGGGCTCGGGCATCTGCTCGTACAGCCGCCGGACGGCGGGCGCCATCTTGTCGCTGACGGTGCCGGACACGACCATCAGGTCCGCCTGGCGAGGGCCGGGCGCGAACGGGATGACGCCGAGCCGGATGAAGTCGTGCCTGCTCATCGACGTGGCGATGAACTCGATCGCGCAGCAGGCCAGGCCGAAGTTGAAGACCCAGAGCGAATAGCGGCGGCCCCAGTTGAGCACGAACTTGACCGGCTTGGGCGCGAGCCGCGACAGGGGTCCGACGCTCGGCGGCGGGAGATCGATGGTGCCCACGCAAGCATTGTTACAGCCCGGACGGGTCGCGCCGGAGGCTCGGGACGTCGAGCTGCGGGCTCAGACCCAGGACAGGACGCCTTTGCGGCCCGCATAGAGCAGCCCGACGGCGAGGAAGGCCAGGAAGACGAACATCTCCCCGAGCGTGGTGGCGCCATAGCCGGGGGCGGAGAAGACCGTCGCCCAGGGGAAGAGGAACACGGCGTCCACCGCGAAGACCACGTACAGGTAGGCGAAGACGTAATAGCGGATGTAGGAGTGCGCCCAGCCGCCGCCGACCGGGTCGACGCCGCACTCGTAGGTGGTGAGCTTCTCGGCGGTCGGGCGGTGCGGGCGGAGCATCCGGTTCGCGGCGAGGCCGCCGCCGACGATGCCGCCGCCGGCGATCACCAGTGCGCCGAGCGCGACATATGAGCTGAAATAGTTATGCACCGTCACGCTCCCGTCTGCGTCCAAGCAAGTATCCCCGAAAGGGCGTGCGCGAGTGTGACGTCGTACCTCCACCTCGGTGGATCACAATGTCATCGTTTTGCTGCACACTAGAGAACGCATTGGGGTCAGTTGACCTGGAAGGACGTGACCGGATGAGCAACCCTCCGCCGAACCCGGGCTGGGAGAACCCGGGTGGTGCCTCCTGGCCGCCTCCACCGCCTCCCGCGGGTCCCGGCGGCGCCCCCGGTCCGGGCGGCCCCGGCTACCCGGGTGGCCAGGGCGTTCCCGGTGCTCCGGGCGGTCCCGGCGCGCCGCCTCCCCCCGGCGGGTACGGCGGTCCCGGCGGCCCCGGCACGCCGCCGCCGTTCTTCCCGCCGCCTCCCGGCCCCGGCGGCCCGATGGGTCCCGGCATGCCGCCGCCCAAGCGCAGCAGCGGCCCGCTCATCGCGGCGCTCGTCGGCGGCGCCGTCGTGGTGATCCTGATCATCGGCGCGGTGGTCTTCATCGTGGCGTCCAACGGCGGCGGCAAGTCGCCCGAGGACAAGCTGAAGGCCGCCGCCGACTCGATGGCCGCCGAGCGCGTCGTCGGGCTGAAGGGCGACTTCGGCGGCGGCGCCGACAACATCGAGGGCCAGCTCGACGTCACCAAGGGCGGCCGCGCGACCGGCCCGGTGACCTGGAACAGCGACAACGTCACGCTGCTGTCGGCGGACGGCAAGCTGTTCCTGAAGGCCGACGCCTCGTACTGGCGCGACCAGATCGAGAGCACCGAGGGCACGCCGTACTACCTCGGCAGCGGGCAGCAGTGGGGCCGGCTGAGCGCCGACAAGCTCGACATCGACTTCAAGCAGGAGCTGTCGCCGACCGCCCTGGCCGCCAAGCTGCGGGCCGCGGCGACCGCCAAGGTCAAGCCGCTGAAGACGACGTGGGCCGGCAAGAAGGCGCTGAAGTTCACCACCTTCACCTCGACGCTCTACATCACCGACGCCGACGACGCCCAGCTGCTGCGCTACGAGGCGACCACGCCGCGCGTCGCGCTGGACGTCACGCCGAAGTCCTCGTCCGAGGCGTCCACGGTCATCTCCGCCATGCGCACCAGCATGGGCGACCTGAAGAACTCCTTCGACGCGTCGGCGCGCCCGTCGGTCGACGAGTGGAAGAAGGGCGGCTGCAACAGCAACTCCGGCTGCACCGTCGAGGCCAAGATCCGGCCGCCCTACGGGGCGTCCACGCCGCTGACGGTCGACGTCCGGTTCAACATCACCGCCGGCACGCTGACCGGCCGGGACCTCGGCAACTGCACCGACACGATCACGATCAACGACACCAGCTCGGTGTGGGCGAGCTGCCGGATCGCCACCTCCGCGTGGCAGAGCTGGGCCAAGTCCACCGGCGGCACGTTCTACAAGCACGCGCAGTACAAGGTGATCGGCGCCACGCCGTCGGAGGTCGCCTCGCTGCAGAGCGGGCTCGACAGCGAGTGAGCCCGCAGGTCGGGGCCGGGCGGCGCGGAGGCCGCCCGCCCCGGCCCTAGGTGGTGGTATGCCCGGCGATGCGCGGTTTCCGGTCCGGCCGCTCGCATCGTCGGGCATTCTTATGGCTTGTGAGCGCTGATCAGGACGACCCTTCTCCGGAGTCCGCACCTGGCCGGCCCGCACCGGACGACGTCCTCGTCGCCGGCGGCCCGCCCCGGACCGCACCCGCCACGCCGCCGCCCTCGCCGGCGCCGGGCGCCACCGCGCCGGACGGGATCCCGTACAACGGCCCGGCGCCCCACGGCGCGGACATGCCTCCCCAGGCCCCCGGAACGCCCGGCGCCCCTGAGATGCCAGTGATGCCCGGGATGGCCGGACCTCCCGGGATGACCGGGATGCCGCTGCCGCCCGGGATCGGCGGGCCGCCGCCGCGCGGCGGGCGGCTCAAGAAGCGGCTGGCGACCGGCGCGGGCGTCGCCGTGGTCGTGGCGGCCGCCGCGACCGTCGCCGTGGTGTTCATCTCCGACGACGACGCCCCCGGCAAGCCGCACCCGAAGCCGTCGAGAACCGCGCCCTCCGCCTGGGCGCTGGAGGCGGGACGGCGGCTCACATCCGGCCCCGGCTTCCGCTACCAGGGCACGCTCACCGCCGCGAACGGCCGCCCCGTCCAGGCCGACGTGCAGGTCACGGCGGCGGGATCGGCGATCGGCACGCTGGCGGCGGGCCCGCTGACCGCCGAGGTGGTGGCCGCCGGCGGCGACACCTACCTCAAGGCCGGGACGCAGTTCTGGCGCGAGTACGCGGGCGAGAGCGCGCACCCCGAGAACTACGCGGGCCGCTGGTCGAAGGCGCCCGCCGCCGTTCCCGGCTTCGACGTCCCGGACGTGCTGGGCGCGCAGGCGATCGCGAAGGCGCTCACCAAGGCGCCCGCGAAACCGCCCACCGAGACCGTGAACGGCGTCCGCGCCTACAAGATCAGGACGTCGGGCGCGAACTACCTGGTGTCGGCGGCGGCGCCGTACCGGCTGGTCGCCGTGCAGGCGGCCGGCGCCGACGCCGCCCGGTTCAGCGTCGCCGACCTGCCGAACCCCGCCGCGCTGTTCGCGCGGCTGCGGCCCCGGGTGAAGGCGCTCGCCGGCGCCGCCGACCCGAGCCTGCACTTCGACCCCGGCAAGCTCGCCTTCGTCAACTGCGACCAGAACCCGGCGGGCTGCACGGTGCGCGTCCCGGCGACGCTGTCGTCACCGGACACGGTGCCGGACGGCGCGCGCGCGGCGCTGCGCGCGTCGATCACCACCCGCGGCACCCCGCTCGGGTCCTGCACCGCGTCCGCGCCGGTGCCGACGAACCGGTCGTTCGTGCTGACCTGCACCGTCGCCGGACGGGCCTGGAGGACGTGGGTGAAGTCGGCGCTCGACCACCCCGGCTCCTACCCGTACTCGGCGCAGGCCCGCGTGATCGGCGAGGCCCTCACCGCCGCGGACGTCAAGGCGCTGCTGGCCAAGCTCGACAAGGAGCGGAGCGCGGTGGTGAAGAGCACACTGTCCGGCGCCCCCGGCGGCGCGACCGGCTCCCCGTCGCCCGGAACGAGCGGCGCGCCGGGCACCGGCGCGTCCGGCGCGCCGAAGAAGTCCGGTGCGACCGGGCCCCGCGCCGCCGGGACGGGCGGTACCGGCCGGCCCTGAAACCCCTACCCCCGGGGGCCGGGGCCGGTTGAACAGAACGAAATTCAGCCTGTCTACACTGCGGCTGTGAACTCCGTGCCCTCGGGGAGCGACGGCTCCCCGGCCCATCCCGCCCAGCTGGTCAGGCGGCTGCACGTCGATCTGTGCCGGCTGGCCAGCGCCCTGTGTTCAGCGGTGAACCCGGGGACCCGTCCGGCTCGTAGCACCGGTTAGGACCTGCCCGAATCCGGCCGGGACGCGTGATCTCCCACCCGAGGTGATAACCCTTGAAGTACGGGGTCATGACCTCCCCGAGGGCGGGATGTCGCACATGACGGGCGGAGCGACGGCCGCGGTCCGCGCCTCTCGGACCACGGCCGCCGCCGGCGAAGAACGGACGGCACCGGGCCGCACGCCCGGCGTCGCCGTACCGCTGAGCGGCCCGATCCCCGAGACCAGCATTCCATCCCGGACATACCATGAAGGTAAGCCTTAGTAGCATCACGATCCTGGGTGCCTCCCCCAGGACGGGTGCTGCGCGTCGAGGAGGTCTTCCTCTGTGACCAAACAGGTCCAGCAGCTCGACCGCGTCATCATCCGCTTCGCCGGGGACTCCGGTGACGGGATGCAGTTGACCGGCGACCGCTTCACCCAGGAGACGGCGGCGTTCGGCAACGACTTGTCGACGCTGCCGAACTTCCCGGCCGAAATCCGCGCCCCCGCCGGGACCCTCCCCGGCGTGTCCAGTTTCCAGCTGCACTTCGCCGACCACGACATCCTCACGCCGGGCGACGCGCCCGACGTGCTGGTCGCGATGAACCCGGCCGCCCTCAAGGCCAACCTCGGGGACCTGCCCCGCGGGGCGGACCTGATCATCAACACCGACGAGTTCAGCAAGCGCAACCTCGCCAAGGTCGGCTACGCCGCCGACCCGGTCACCGACGGCTCGCTCGCCGAGTACCGGGTGCACGCGCTGCCGCTCACCTCCATGACGGTGACCGCGCTCGAGGGCTACGAGATCTCCAAGAAGGACGCCGAGCGCGCGAAGAACATGTTCGCGCTCGGGCTGCTGTCGTGGCTGTACCACCGTCCCACCGAGGGGACCATCGGCTTCCTCGAGCGCAAGTTCGCCAAGAAGCCCGAGATCATGAAGGCGAACATCGCCGCGTTCCAGGCGGGCTGGAGCTACGGCGAGACCACCGAGGCGTTCTCGGTGCAGTACGAGGTCAAGCCGGCCGAGCACGAGGCCGGCCTCTACCGCAACATCACCGGCAACGCCGCGCTGTCCCTCGGCATCGTCGCCGCGGGCGTGCAGAGCGGCCTGCCGGTCTACCTCGGCTCCTACCCGATCACCCCGGCCTCCGACATCCTGCACGAGCTGTCCAAGCACAAGCGGTTCGGCGTCCGGACGTTCCAGGCCGAGGACGAGATCGCCGCGGTCGGCGCGGCGCTCGGCGCCTCCTTCGGCGGGTCGCTCGGCGTCACCACCACCTCCGGCCCCGGCATCGCGCTGAAGAGCGAGACGATCGGCCTCGCCGTCGCGACGGAACTCCCGCTGCTGGTCATCGACGTGCAGCGGGCCGGGCCGTCCACCGGCCTGCCGACCAAGACCGAGCAGGCCGACCTGATGCAGGCCATGTACGGCCGCAACGGCGAGGCGCCCGTCCCGGTCATCGCGCCCCAGTCCCCCTCGGACTGCTTCGACGCGGCGCTGGAGGCGGCCCGCATCGCGGTGAAGTACCGCACCCCCGTCATCCTGCTGTCCGACGGCTACCTCGCCAACGGCTCCGAGCCGTGGAAGCTGCCGGACGTGGCGGCGCTGCCGAAGATCGAACCGAACTTCGCGGCCCCGTCCGAGGAGCCCTTCGAGCCGTTCCGGCGCGACCCGGAGACCCTGGCCCGCCCCTGGGCGGTCCCGGGCACCGCCGGCCTGGAGCACCGGATCGGCGGCCTGGAGAAGGCCGACGTCACCGGCAACATCTCCTACGACCCGGCCAACCACGACACGATGGTCCGGCTCCGCCAGGCCAAGGTCGACGGCATCGCCAACGACATCGCGCCGCTCGCGGTCGACGACCCGTCCGGCCGGGCGCGCGTCCTCGTGATGGGCTGGGGCGGCACCTACGGCGCGATCTCCGCGGCGGTCCGGCGCGTCCGGGCGGAGGGCCGCGACGTGGCGCAGGCGCACCTGCGGCACCTCAACCCGTTCCCCGCGAACCTGCCGGAGGTGCTGCGCTCCTACGACAAGGTCGTCGTCCCCGAGATCAACCTCGGCCAGCTGTCGATGCTGCTGCGCGGCCGGCTGCTGATCGACGTGATCGGCTACAACCAGGTCCGGGGCCTGCCCTTCAAGTCGGAGGAGCTGCAGGACGTCATCCAGGAAGTGATCGACAGTGAGTGACACCAACGGAAACGGCGCCGTGAACGGCAACGGACGCAGCCTGCTCTCCCTGGTCCCCAAGACCGACCAGAAGCAGACGATGAAGGACTTCAAGACCGACCAGGAGGTGCGCTGGTGCCCCGGGTGCGGTGACTACGCGATCCTCGCGGCCGTCCAGTCCTTCCTGCCCGAGCTCGGGCTGCGCCGCGAGAACATCACGTTCATCTCCGGCATCGGCTGCTCGTCGCGGTTCCCGTACTACATGAACACCTACGGGTTCCACTCGATCCACGGCCGCGCGCCGGCGATCGCGACGGGCCTCGCCACGTCCCGGCCCGACCTGTCGGTCTGGGTCGTCACCGGCGACGGCGACTCGCTGTCCATCGGCGGCAACCACCTGATCCACGCGCTGCGCCGCAACGTCAACCTGAAGATCCTGCTGTTCAACAACCGGATCTACGGGCTGACCAAGGGCCAGTACTCGCCCACCTCCGAGACCGGCAAGATCACCAAGTCGACCCCGATGGGCTCGCTGGACGCGCCGTTCAACCCGCTGTCGCTGGCGATCGGCGCGGAGGGCAGCTTCGTCGCCCGCACCATCGACTCCGACCGCAAGCACCTGCAGTCGGTGCTGCGCGCCGCCGCCGAGCACCGCGGCACCGCGCTGGTCGAGATCTACCAGAACTGCAACATCTTCAACGACGGCGCGTTCGACCCCCTGAAGGACGCCGCCGTCCGCGACGACATCACGATCCGCCTGGAGGACGGCGAGCCGATCGTCTTCGGCGCCGACCGGCAGAAGGCCCTGCGCCGGACGCCGTCGGGCTCGTTCGAGGTGGTGAACGTCGCCGACGTCCCCGCGTCGGACATCGCGGTGCACGACGCCGCGAACCCGGACCCGTCGATGGCGTTCGCGCTGTCGCGGCTGGACCAGCCGGCGTTCGAGCACACCCCGATCGGCATCTTCCGCAACGTCGACCGCCCGTCCTACGACGAGCTGATGCGCGCGCAGGTCGAGGAGGCCGTCGAGACGCAGGGCGCGGGCGACCTCGCCGCGCTGCTCGCCGGCGGCGACACCTGGCGCATCGACTGACGCACCGTCCGGGGCCCGTCCCCCGGGCGGGCACTGACGCCGTCAGCGTTCCGGAAAGCCCGTCCCCGCATACCGCGGGGGCGGGTTTTCCGCGCTTTGGAACCGCGCGGACGGGGCAGTGTTCATCACGGGATGAGCAATCGGCGATCGTTGGCCGGGTTCGGCCGCGACACGATGCGGGACACCGTCTCATCCTGAAAGACTGTCGCAGATCTTGTCAGCCCGGGGAGGTGACGATGCGGGTCGTTCCGCGCCGCAACAAGGGTCGTCGGCAGGCAGAGGACACCGCTCCGCCCAGCCCTCCCCCGGCGGCCGCCCCGGACCGTCCGCTCGCCTGGCCGCCGCCGCCCGCGCCTCTCCTCGACCCGTCCGAGCGGTCCGCCCCATCCACGGACGCGGCGCCACCCGAGCAAGGCGCCCCGGACAAGCAGGACGCGCCGGACAAGCCCGCACAGGCGCACGACGCCGCGTCCCCCGAGCAGTCCACGTCGCCCGGGCGGACCACGCCGCTGGAACAGACCGCGCATGCTCGCGACGCCGCCTCTACGGAGCAGACCGCCCCGCTGGGCCAGGCCGCAGCGTTCGAGCACAGCACCCTGCCCGAGCAGGACGCGTCGCGCGAGCAGCCTCAGCCAGGCGCGCCGACCGAGCAGACCGCGCCGCTGGGCCAAGCCGCCGTACCCGGGCAGGGCACCTCGCCCGAGCAGGACGCGCGGACCGCGCCACTGGCACAGGCCGCGCCACCCGAACAGGCCGCGCCGCTGGAGCGGGCCGCGCCGCCCGAGCAGGCCACGGCGCCCATGCCGTCCGTCTCGCCCGAGCAGGCTCAGCGAGCCGAGTCCCCCACGCGCGCGGCGCAGGACGCCTCGCCCAGGCAGGACGCGCCAGGAATCGGCGAGCCCGCGCCGTTCGGACGGGGCGGAGCGGTCCCGTCGCCTGCTCAGGCGCTCGGGCAGGACGATCTGACCGGGCGGACGCCGACGGAGCCGTTCGAGCCGGTGCCCGGCCCCACGCTGATCCCCGACCCGGAGGGGCCGCCACCCGCCCGGCCGGTGCGAGCGGTGGGCTTCACGCCGCCCGAACGGCCGGAACCGGCGCCGGCGCGCGGTCCGGAGCGGACCACGGCGGTGCTGCCGGTCCCCGAGATCCCGGACGCGGACCGGCGGCGCCGGGCCCGCGCCGAGCAGCGGCGCCGCGCGGCGGCCGAGACCAAGCGCAGCCGCGCCGCGCGCCGCCAGGGCCTGGAGTACCGGGAACGGCCCGTCCCGGAGCCGGTCCAGGCCGCCGACCAGCACCGGTCCGCGCTGGTGATCATGGTGTTGACGCTCGGGCTGCTGATCGCCGCGGTCGCGGTGACCGGCGGCATGATCGCCTCGTCCATGCGGACGCGGCCGGTGACGCTGGCCGCCCCGCTGCACGTGTACCCGGTGACGCAGGCGTCGCCGGGGCAGTGCCCGGCCGGGACGCCCGGGATCACCGGGCAGGCCGCCGCCGGCGTGACCTGCTACCGGCTCGCGCAGGGCATCGCGATCCACAAGGTCGCCGACCTGCGGGTGCAGAAGTCGCGCGGGACGTCCGGGTACGACGTGGCGCTCACGCTCCGGCCCGTCGACCGGCACGCGTTCGCGCGGCTGACCAGCGCGACCGTGGGCCGCGACCTGGCGTTCGTGGTCCGCGACCGGCTGATCACCCTGCCGCGCGTCGACATGCCGATCCGGGACGGGAAGGTCGTGGTGACCGGCTCGCCGACCCGGTCCGCCGCGAACACCCTCGTCCGCGAGCTCAAGGGACGCTGACGGGCCCGCGCTTTGGCCCGTCCGGCGGTCGTCGGGCAGGCTGGACGGCGTGGACCTGGATCTCGCGCAGGTGCGGGCGTTCGTCGCGACCGCCGAGCAGCTGCATTTCGGGCGCGCGGCGGGCGAGCTGTTCCTCACCCAGCAGGCGCTGTCGAAGCGGGTCGCGCGGCTGGAGGACGTCCTCGGCGTGCGGCTGTTCGACCGCACCGGGCACTCGGTGCGGCTGACGGCGGCGGGCGAGCGGTTCCTGGAGCCGGCGCGGCGCGCGCTCGCGGCGGCGGACGACGCCATCGTGGCGGCACGGCGCGACAACCGGCCGCTGCGCTTGGACGTGTGGGGCCACCTGTTCGACCCGATGCGGACGATCCGGCGGGTCGTGACGCGCCGTCCCGACCTGCCGATCGAGCCGAACCTGAAGCGGGGGCTGTCCGAGGTCGTCACGGCGCTGCGGCGCGGTGACGGCGACGTGGGCTTCGGCCGCGTCCACGCGCTGGACGAGCCGCTGCCGGACGGGCTGGCGCACCGGCTGGTGCGGCTCGCGCCGATGGCGGCGGTGATGGGCGCGTCGCATCCACTGGCGGGTGCGGCGGCGCTGCGTCCCGCCGACCTCGCCGGGACGACGGTGTGGTTCCCCGCCGAGATCGGCAAGCTCGACTTCCTCGACCGGTTCCTGGCCGAGTTCGGGCTGTCCGGCGAGTTCGGCGGGGTCAACCTGGGGCTGGACTACTTCCTCGACCACCTGCGCGAGGAGCCCGGGCACGTGTCGCTGCTGCCGGCGGACGTGGCCGTGCCGGCGGACGTCCGGTCGGTGCCGCTGACCGATCCCGTCCCGCTGTACTCGTGGTCGCTGATCTGGCGGGCCCGCGAGCAGCATCCGGTGCTGCGGGCGCTGCTCGCGGAGTTCGCGGCGGCGGCGCGGGAGCACGGCTGGCTGGACTACGACCCCGCCGCGCACTGGCTCCCGGCCACCGAACTGGACACCCGCCCCACCGGCGCCGCGGAGACGCCCCGCCGAGCGCGCCCCTGAACAACGCCCGCCACTCCGACGCCCACGAGCCCGACCAGCGCCACCTGCCTCCACCGGCGCCGCCCACTTCCGCCGGGCGCCGCCCGGCTCTGCCAGCGCCACCGCCTCCGCCGACGCCGTCCGCTTCAGCCGGGCACTGCCCTCCACCGACGCCAACCGCTTCGGCCGGGCGCCGCCCGCCTCCGGCAGCGCCGCCCGCCTCCGGCGACGCCGTCCGCTTCCGCCGCCTGCCTCCGCGAGTGTCCGCGGCTTCGGGTGCCGGTCAGGCCTGGGGCAGCTCGGTGCCCTGGACGGCCTGGATCTCCAGCTCGACCTTCAGGCTCTCGCCGACCATCGCGATCCCCGCCTCCAGGATCTGGTTGTAGCGGATCGCGAAGTCGGTGCGGCGCAGCTCCGCCGTCGCGCGGAACGCCGCGCGCGTCCCGCCCCACGGGTCGCCGCCGCTGCCGAGGAACAGCATGTCCAGGTCGACGGGCTTGGTGACCCCGTTCAGGGTGAGGTGGCCGTGCACCGTCCAGCGGTCCGGGCCGGTCGCGGTGAGCCCCTCGCCCTCGTAGGAGACCACCGGGTGCTCGTCGACGTTCAGGAAGTCGGCCGAGCGCAGGTGGTCGTCGCGCAGCTTGTTGCCGGTGTCGATGGACGCCGCCTCGATCCGGGCCGCCACCCGGGACGCCTCCACCGGCTCGGTGATCTCGATGCTCCCCTCGAACGCGGCGAACCGGCCGCGCACGCTGGACAGCCCGAGGTGCTGCGCGACCGCCCCGACGTTCGAGTGCGCCGGGTCGATCGTCCACGGG
This sequence comes from Spirillospora sp. NPDC000708, assembly GCF_040299565.1. Classification (NCBI taxonomy): domain Bacteria; kingdom Bacillati; phylum Actinomycetota; class Actinomycetes; order Streptosporangiales; family Thermomonosporaceae; genus Spirillospora; species Spirillospora sp. NPDC000708. The sequence goes on along the minus strand of NZ_JBEPCJ010000018.1, from coordinate 83,413 downwards.
CCGGGCGGCGGCAGCTCGGTGCCGCCCGCGCGGGCCAGCACCAGCGTGCCGAGGTCCGCCGCGCCGGACGCGTGCACGATCAGCGTCGACGCCGTCGGCTGGAACCCCATCGCCGTGACGATCACCGTGTAGGTGCCGGCGGGCAGCGGACCGGCGGCGAGCACGCCGTCCTCCCCGGTCTGCTCCCGCGCGACCTGCCGGCCCGCCAGGTCCGTGACCGTGACGATGGCGTGCCGCACCGCCCAGCCGTCCTTGGTCCGCACCGATCCGCGCAGACCGCGCCTGTCATCCATCAACGACCCGCACTCCAGTTTCGTGGCTCGTGTGATTGCGTCGGCCGGGGCCGCCCCGGTCGGGCGACCCCGGCGTCGGTCCTACTCGTCGGGGTAGCCGAGCTCCAGGTCGTGGTCGTCGAGGCCGCCGCCGGCCAGCGACAGGCCGCTCGCCACCGGCGGGTAGCCGGACGCGATGACGGTGTACTGGCCGCCGGTCAGGTCGGTGAACGCGTACTCCCCGTCCGGGCCGGTGATCGCCATCGCGACGACGTTGCCGGCCGCGTCCACCAGCGTGACGCGGGCGTCGCCGACCGGCTCGCCGGCGTCGTTGCGGACCGTTCCGCGGACGCGGGCGCCCGCGGGCAGCTCGACGTCCAGCCGGGTCTGCCCGCCGCCCGCCACCTCCACCGGGAGCGCGACCGGGCGGTGCGCCGCGGCGCTGACCGCGAGCGTGTACGAGCCGGTCATGACGTCCTTGAAGGCGTACTGGCCGGACGCGTCGGTGCGGCCGGTGCCGACGACCTCGCCGCGCACGTCGGTGACGACGACCATCGCGTTCGCGATCGGGCTGCCGCCGGCGCTGCGGACCGTCCCGCCGAGGCCGCCGTTGCCGGCCAGCATCAGGTCGAACTCGACCGGGCGGTCGCCGACGACGAGGGTCGCGGCCTGCGGCTCGTGCTCGCCGGTCGCGGCGATCAGCACGTAGGTGCCGGGGCCGGGGGTCGGCAGCGCGTAGCGGCCGTCGTCCTGGGTGATCGCGCGGCCGAGCTGGTGCCCGTCCACCCCGATCAGCGTCAGCGCGGCGGACGGGACGGGCGCGCCGTCGCCGGAGCGGACCACGCCGCGGACGGGGACGCCGCCCGCGCCCTGCCGCATGAGCCCGTCCTGCGCGAAGGCGTTCTGCTGCGCGAGGAGCCGGGCCTGCGCGGCCGGATCGGCCGCCGTGGACCCGCCGGGAGCCGCGGCCATACCGTTGGACGGCAGGCCGTTAGCGGGCATTTCGTTCATCGCCATCTCCTTGGGGACCGCACCTGCCCCGACCGACGCCAGCTGCTGCTCCACGGCCGGTTCGTGGCCGCGGGCGTGCCTGCCGACGGCCGTGGCGGCGCCATTGGGGGGCACCGGCGTGGACGGCTGGGCGTCCGCCGGCGTGGTGGCGGGGGCCTGCGGGGCCTGCTGGCCCGTGCCGGCCCTGCCGCGCAGCGGCAGCTCCTTCATCGCCAGCACCGTGATGAGGCCGACGACCGCGACCGGCACGCCGAAGATGAAGACGTGCTCCAGCGAGTGCGTGAACGCGGTGAGCACGATCGACTTGAACGGCTCGGGCAGCGCGTGCACCTGGGCGGGGGTGCCGAGGGAGCCGCCGCCCTTCGGCATCGGCAGGTGCGCCTCGCGCAGCCCCTTGGCGAGCTCGCCGGGCAGCTTGTTGTTCAGGATCGCGCCGAACGCCGCGACGCCGACCGCGCCGCCGAGGTTCCGGAAGAACGACACACCGGACGTGGTGGACGCGAGGTCCTCCATCTTCGCGGCGTTCTGCGCGGCGAGGATCAGGATCTGCATGGTCAGGCCGAGCCCCACGCCGAGCAGCGCGAGGTCGCCGCCGATCTCCACCTTCGAGGAGTCGACGTGCAGGCGCGACAGCAGGTACAGCCCGGCGCCCACGCACACCAGGCCGATCACCGGGTAGATCTTGTACTTGCCGAGCCGGGTGACGAGCTGGCCGGACGCGATGGAGGCGATCAGCATGCCGACCACCAGCGGCAGCGTCATCAGGCCGGACGCGGTGGGGCTCAGGCCCTTGACGACCTGCAGGTACTGCGGCATGTAGATCATGACGCCGAACATCGCCATGCCGACGCAGAGCGAGCCGAGCGAGGTCAGCACGAACGTCCCGTTGCGGAACAGCCGGGGCGGCAGGATCGGCTGCCGCGCGGCGCGCTCGGCGAACACCGCGCCGATCACCAGCACGACCGCGATCGCGCCCAGCACGTACGTCCAGGTGGAGGCCCACTCGAACTGGTTGCCGCCCATCGACAGCAGCAGCATCACCGCGGTCGCCGAGCCGGTGATGGTGAACGCCCCGAACACGTCGATCCGGGTGTCGCGCTTCACCTTCGGCAGCTTGAGGACCTTCTGGATCACCGCGAAGGCGACGATCGCGAGGGGCACGCAGACGTAGAAGCACCAGCGCCAGCCTAGACCGTCGGCGTCCACGAGGAACCCGCCGAGCAGCGGCCCGGCGACGGTGGCCACGCCGAACACCGCGCCGATGTACCCGGAGTAGCGGCCGCGCTGCCGGGGCTCGACGATGTCGCCGAGGATGACCTGCGCCAGCGCGGACAGCCCGCCGGCGCCGAGGCCCTGGACGGCGCGGGCCGCGATCAGCATGCCGATGTTCTGGGACAGCCCGCCCGCCACGGACGCGACCACGAAGATCAGGAGCGCGGTCTGGAAGGAGAGCTTGCGGCCGATGATGTCGGAGACCTTGCCCCACAGCGGGGTCGAGGCCGTCATCGTCAGGAGGGTGGCGCTGGCCACCCACGACAGCTGGTCCTGACCGCCGAGGTCTCCGACGATGGTCGGCAGGGCCGTGCTGACCACCGTGGACGAGATCATCGACGTCAGCAACGCCATCATCAGGCCGGAGAGGATCTCCAGGATCTGGCGGTGCGTGTACTGCGGTCTCGCTTGCTCTGGCGCCATCGGCCCCGCCGACGGCGCCACGCTCGCTTGAGCCACCATGCCCCCATGGAACGTAATTACCTGTGTTTTGCATATATGCTATGTACACGCTTGTTTACTTGCAACTCGGGGGATACTGGGGCGATTCGGTGATCCATACGGGGACGGATCGGGATTCGATGGTGAGCGTCGAGCAGGCCGAGCAGCGCGAGCAGCGCGAACACCGCAAGCGCGACCGGGAGGCGACCCGTCGCCGCATCCTGGACGCCGCTCGCGATCTGTTCGGCGAGCACGGTTACGACGGCGTCACGGTCCGCATGATCGCCTCCGCCGCCGACGCCAACACCGCCCTGGTCAACCGGTACTTCGGCTCCAAGGCCGCGCTGTTCGGCGAGGTCCTGGCCGGCGAGTCCGCGCTGCGCGGCGTCATCGCCGGCGACCCCGCCGGGCTGCCCCGCCGGCTCGCCGAGCACTTCGTCCGGCAGGCCTCCCTGCACCGCGTGACGCCCATGGCCCGGATGATCGACCGCTCGGCCGGCAGCCCCGAGGTCAAGCAGATCCTGCTCGGCTACCTCGAAGACGTGATCATCGAGCCGATCGTCGCGCAGCTCGACGGCCCGAACCCGCGCGCCCGCGCCCTGCTCGCCTCCACGATCATCATGGGCGGCGGCCCCGTCCGCCGCCTGCTCGGCCTCAACGACCTGCGCAGCGCCGACCCGGCCGAACTCACCGACCGCCTCACCGCGATGTTCACCGCCGCTCTCTCCCCCTACTCCCCCAGCCCGGCCCACCCCGCCACGGCCTAGCCACCTCCGCCCGATCACCACCCACTCCCGGGTCCGGCGTCGTCCGAACGAACCGCGAACACCGTGTTCCACGATCACCGTGGGACACGCACGGCGCGACGCCCGGGCGCCATCAGGTACGCGTGCATGGGCCCATGGGCGGCGTAAGCACGGACATGGCGTGAGCGTGCGCGCCGTGCGGCGCGGTGGAGAGTGATCGGGGCCTGGTACGCCGGGGGGTGTAACGGTGGAGCGGGGTGTACAACGGCGGGCGCAGGGGAGATCGGCGCGAGGGCGGAGGGGCGCGCGGCAGGGGCGCGAATAGGCTGCTGGCATGACGGCGGTGGGGGGCGCGATCCGGGCGCGATGGGGCAGGACGGGCCGCACGGCGCGCTGGACCGCCGCCGGGTCCGCCGTGGCGCTGGCCGCGGGCGCCGCCGTCTGGGGTGTCGGTGCCGACGGCCCGCCCCGCGTGCGCACCGTCGACCAGCGCGTCCAGGTCGTCGACGGCCCGCATGACGACCAGCGTGTGACCCTCGACACCACCTTCTACAAGCCGGTCGGGCACGGTAAGGCGCCGGCGATCCTGCTCGGCCACGGGTTCGGCGGCGACAAGTACGACGTCGCGGGCGAGGCGCGCGCGCTGGCCCGCGACGGCTACGCCGTCCTGACCTGGACGGCCCGCGGGTTCGGCGCGTCCACGGGGCAGATCGCGCTCGACTCCCCCGACTACGAGGTCAAGGACGCCCGGCAGCTCATCGACTGGCTGGCGAAACGGCCGGAGGTGCGACTGGACGGGCCCGGCGACCCGCGCGTCGGGATGACCGGCGAGTCCTACGGCGGCGCGATCGCGCTGATGACCGCCGCCTACGACCGTCGCGTCGACGCCATCGCGCCGGAGATCACCTGGAACAGCCTGCCGGACGTGCTGTTCCCCAACGCCGCCGGCGCCGGACCCGAGAAGGGCGTGTTCAAGAAGCTGTGGGCTGGCGTCTTCTTCAACAGCGGCTCCCGCGGCGCCGGGTGCGGACGGTTCCTGCCGTCCCTCTGCGCCATGTACCAGAAGGTCGCCGAGCAAGGCGGGCCCACCGCCGACGCGATCGCCACGCTGCGCCGGTCGAGCCCCGCCTCCGTCGCCGACCGGATCACGGTGCCGACCCTGCTCGTCCAGGGGCAGTCCGACTCCCTGTTCCCCCTCGACCAGGCCGACGCGAACGCGCGCGCCATCGCCCGCAACGGCGCGCCCGTCTCGGTCGTCTGGTACCAGGGCGGGCACGACGGCGGCGACCCCGAGACCGGACGCGTGCGCGGGCTCGTCCGCGACTTCTTCGACGCGCGGCTCCGGCACGGCGAGGTGCCCGGCACCCGGTTCACGGTGACCCGGGCGGGCGGCCTCGACTCCTCCACCCAGCAGGTCGTCGTGCAGGAGGCGAAGGCCCGCACGTACCCAGGACTGTCCGGCGACCCGCAGCACCTCCCGCTGGACGGGGTCGAGCAGACGATCCACAACCCGGCCGGCGGCACCCCCGCGGCGGTCTCCGCGCTCCCCGGGCTCGGCGCGCTGGGCTCGCTCGGGTCGCTCGGCGCCGCGGGCGGCGGCCTCCCCGCCGACATGCCCGGGCAGACCGCCACGTTCGACACCCGTCCGCTCGATCACTCCCTCCGCATCACCGGCGCCGCCACCGTCCGACTCAAGGCCGCGAAGGACACCACCACCAAGGACCCGGCGGAGAACGATCCCTCCGGCGACCCTCCTGCGGAAAGCGCCCCCTCCGGCGAGCCTTCTGCGGAAAGCGCCCCCTCCGGCCAGGAGCCGGCGGAAGGCGGACCGCTCTTCGCCAAGCTCTACGACGTGTCGCCGGACGGCTCCGCCGCCCCCGCCCGGCGGATCGCGGCGCCCTTCCGCGTGACCGGCGGCGAGGTCACCGTCACCCTGCCCGCGATGGACTACCGGTTCGACCGCGGCCACCGCCTCCGGCTCGTCATCGCCACCACCGACATGGGCTTCGCGACTCCGCCGCAACCCGCCGCGTACCAGGTGCGCGCCGTGTCGGGGCTGACCGTTCCGACCGACGCGTCCCTGCTCACGGCGCCCACCCCGATTCCCGCCTGGGTGTGGATCCTGCCTCTGGCGGGGCTCGCGATCGCCGCCTCGCTGCTCCTCGGCGTCCGCCGCAGCCGGTCCCGCGAACGCGACACCGACGTCCCCCTGGAGATCACCGGGCTCACCAAGGCGTACAAGAACGGCCACCTCGCGGTCGCCGACCTGTCGTTCCGCGTCGAGAAGGGCCAGGTGCTCGGCCTCCTCGGCCCGAACGGCGCGGGCAAGACCACCACCCTCCGCATGCTGATGGGCCTCATCCGCCCCGACGCCGGCGAGATCCGCATCTTCGGCCACCGCGTCACCCCCGGCGCGCCCGTCCTCGCCCGCCTCGGCTCGTTCGTCGAGGGCCCCGGGTTCCTGCCGCACCTGTCCGGACGCGACAACCTCGACCTGTACTGGCGCGCCACCGGCCGGCCCGCCGCCGACGCGCACATGGACGAGGCCCTCGCGATCGCCGGCCTCGGAACCGCCCTCGACCGCGCCGTCCGCACCTACTCGCAGGGCATGCGGCAGCGCCTCGCCATCGCGCAGGCGATGCTCGGCCTGCCCGACCTGCTCGTCCTCGACGAACCCACCAACGGGCTCGACCCGCCGCAGATCCGCGAGATGCGCGAGGTCCTCGTCCGGTACGCCGCCGCGGGCCGCACCGTGATCGTCTCCAGCCACCTCCTCGCCGAGGTGGAGCAGACCTGCACGCACGCCGTCGTCATGGCCGGCGGCCGCCGCGTCGCCGCCGGTCCCGTCGCCGACATCGTCGGCTCCGGCCGCCGGCTGGAGGACGCCTTCCTGGAGATCATCGGAGAGACCCCATGACCGCCCGCAAGGACGACCTCCCCTCCAGCAGGACGACGGTGACCGACACGACGCCGGGGCAGACGACATGACCACGTCCAGAGAACCCAAGGCAGGCGGAACGGCCGCCCACGGAGAGCCTGAACCCGGCGCACCCACGGTCCCCGAAGACCGCCCCGCGCCCGAACCGCGCGCGAACAGCACGCCTCCATCCGAAACGAGCCCGAACGGCACGCCTCCGCTCGAGGCCCGCCCGAACGGCACCTCACCACCCGAGACCAGCGCGAACGGCACCCCGCCACCCGAGGCACTTCCGAACGGCACCCCACCGGTCAAGGCGCCTCCGAACAGCACCTCACCACCCGAGACGAGCCCGAACGGCACGCCTCCGCTCGAGGCGCAGCCGAACGACACCTCACCGCCCGAGGCGCCGCCGGAGGGCATGTCTCCGGTCGGGTACAGCGTGCGGCGCACCCTTCCGCTGCGGGTCGAGGCGGTGCGGCAGTTCCGCCGCCGGCGCACTCTCATCGCGTTCGGCATCCTCCTCGTCCTGCCCTGGGTGCTGGTCGGCGCGTTCAAGATCGGCGGCTCGCCGTCCGGCAACGGGGTCCCGAGCCTGGTGGACGTCGCCACCTCCGGAGCCCTGAACTTCACGCTGTTTGCCCTGTTCGTCTCGACCGGGTTCCTCCTCGTCGTCGCCGTCGCCCTGTTCTGCGGCGACACCGTGGCCAGCGAGGCCGGCTGGTCGTCGCTGCGCTACCTGCTCGCCGCGCCCGTCCCGCGTGCCCGCCTCCTGCGCCAGAAACTGATCGTGGCCCTCGGCTACTCGGTCGCCGCGGTCATCACCCTCCCCGCCATGTCGCTGGTCGCGGGCACCGTCGGCTTCGGCTGGTCGGACGTCGAACTCCCCACGGGCGGCACCGTCCCGACCTCGACCGCGCTCGCCCGCATGGTGATCGTCGTCGGCTACTCCCTCGCCGCCCAGCTCGTCGTCGCCGCCCTGGCGTTCCTGCTCTCGGTCGTCACCGACTCCCCGCTCGGCGCGGTCGGCGGCGCGGTCGGCCTCGTCATCGTCAGCAACATCCTGGACGCCGTCACCGCCCTCGGTTCCTGGCGCGACTTCCTGCCGACGCACTGGATGTACTCGTGGATGGACGCCCTCCAGCCGCAGATCCAGTGGACCGGCATGGCCAAGGGGGCGGCCATCTCCTTCACCTACGCCGCCGTCCTCCTCGCGCTCGCCGTCCGCCGCTTCCACGCCCGCGACATCGTGTCCTGACCGCCCTTACCGCCTGGCGCCCCGGCAGCGGAACGATCTTCCTCGGCCACTTTCGGCCGCCACTGAACGTGATCAATTGACCACGTCAGGTCGACCTCGCTTCGCGAAAACCGGTCGAACCGGCAGGGGATGTCGCATAAGCTCGCTGAACCTTGCCTCCGGCGGCCACGTCCTATGGAGTACGGGTGACATCGGCTCGATCGACGGGTTAAACCCGGCCCGACGGGGGAGATGATCAACATGGCACGGCAGCAGCTCATCAAGCGCCCCAAGCCCCCACGTCAACCGAGCCCGCCAGACCTGAGGACTCCCTCGGGACGTCTCCTGCCGTACTGACACCCGTTCCCCGCCCGCCTCCTGAAACCCGACCCCGCCCCACCTGCCACAGGACCACCCACCACCCGCGATATCCACACCGGCGCCGCATCACGAGCGCGCCTCTCGATGGCTGTTCCGGCCCGGCAACGACACGATGCCTGGTCGCTGCCGAGTTTCTTTCCGGCCCGGCCCGGCACGACGCGGACGCCTAGTCGCTGCCGAGTTCCTTGCGGAGCGAGTCGGTGAAGGAACGCAGCGCCGCGATGGTCTGGTCGTAGTGCTCGTCACCGGGCGATCCGGCACGCCAGCACAGCCGGACGAAGGCGGTCGCGCGATCACGGGTCTCCTCGGTGCAGAGCAGGTGGATGACCGCCCGGCCTCTCTGCAACTGGGTCTGCCACTCGCGCAACTCGACGGGGTCGTGTCCTTCGACCCACTCCCTGCTGCCGCTGCGGAGCTCGTAGATGTTGGTGCCCGCGCTGACCATCTCCGCCGCGCCGGCCAGCTTCTGGTCACGCAACCATCTGTGCTGCTCACCCCGGCTCTTGATCCACGCTCCCAGGAGGGCCCCGGAAAGGCCCAGCAACGCACCGATGATCCCGGCCAGGACGTTGACCACACGCAGAGACTAACCCGATCATCCCGGACGGCCCAGCCGGAACGTCCACCAGCGGAAGCGCCTCGGCGGGACGGATCGAGCTGCACCACCAACGTCCTCAGAACGGCGGTCGCCCGTTCCCTCTCCGTCCTCGGCGGACCTTCGGTGGTTCTGCCCACCCGCCGAACACGCACCCTGATCAAATTCTCACCACCACGACGCCTTCGAACGCACGGCGGTCATGCATCGGCCTTCACTCCCGGGCGGCTAGGAGGGCGACTGGGCGGGGCTTGGTCGCGGAGTAGGTCGTCCAGATGCTGGCGGCTCCGGTGACGGCGAAGGCGGCGACCGTGGTGATCCCGAGGAGGGTCCAGGGGACGTCGACCAGGGGCCGGCCCGCGGCGCGGAGGGAGGCGGCGAGCATGCCGGCGAGGGCTCCCGCGGCGACCGTGCAGCCGAGGACGAGGCCGATGGCGGTGACCGCCCACGACTCGATCAGAGCGGCGCGGATCACCTGGGGGCGAGTCAGGCCCGTGACGCGGGCGGCGGCGAACTCGGTGCGGCGCTCGGTTCCGGCGATCATGACGGCGTTGATGACCGCGACCACCGCGTAGCCGCCGGCCATGCCCATGAGGACGGCGAGGATCCCCACGTTGCCCCGCTGCTGCGCGGCGGTCCTGTCGTCCGCCCACTGCGGGACGGTCTGGACCTTGTCGGCTCCCGCCGCGCGCATCGCCGTCCGGACCGTCGAACGGCTCGCGCCGGGAGCGAGGCGGATCACGGTCTCGGCCTTCGCCGCAGCGAGGGTGGAGGCGGGGACGAGGTCGCGCGGCACGAGGAAGGTCTCGGAGTAGTTCTCCAGCGTCGGCCGAAGGGCGGCGACGACCTTCAGCCGCGTCTTGTGGCCGTTGACGGCGGCGGTCACGGTGGAGCCGACCCGGATCCCCGACTCCGCCATGCCGGGACCGAGGGCGATCGTCCGGCCGTGAAGCCGGGTGAGCGAACCCGCACGGAGACGCAGATCGTGGGTGCGGATGTAGGCGGAAGCATCGATCGCGACGATGCCCGCATAGTGCGTCTGTCGCCATGTTCGGTTCACCTCGTGGTGTCGGGCGGTCACGCTCATGGAGAGGGACAGCTGCGGTGATGCGGCCGCGACGCCGGGGACGGCGGCGATGCGGTCCAGGTCGGCTCCGGACGAGGTCACCACCAGGTCGCCCCGGACGAGGTGGCGTTGCTCCTCGCCCGACATCAGGGCGAGGGACCCGAGGGTGCCGGTCAGGCCGAGGAGCAGGGCGACCAGGACGATGAGCGGGGCTGCGGTGGACGCGCTGCGGCGCACCCCGTCGCGGAGGTTGGCCTGGGCCAGCTCGCCGAGGGTGCTGGTGCGGAGGACGGTGCCGAGGACGCGTCCGGCGAGGGGGACGGCGAGGGGGCTCAGCGCGCTGAGCGAGACGGCGCCCATGATGGAGATGCCGAGGCCCATGAGCATGGCGCCGAGCAGGTCGGCGGACTGGGCGAGCGTCACCATCCAGATCGTGAACGCGAGGGAGGACAGCCCGGCCAGCCAGCGCACCGGGGTCATCACGCGGGCGGCGCCTCCGGTGTCGCGCAGCGCGTCCAGCGGGCGGACCTTCGCGGCGCGCCGCGCCGCGGCGAGCACCCCCACGAGGGCGACCGTGACCCCGACGCAGCCCGAGGCGATGAGGACACCGCCGTCCCAGACGAGCGGGAACCCGTCCGGCAGGAAGCCGAGCGCGATCAGCAGCCGAGCCTGCAGCCAGGTCGCCGGGAGGCCGACGAGCACGCCGAGCGCCGTGCCGGTGAGGCCGAGCAACAGCGCCTCACCGAGCAGCAGCAGGACGAGCTGGCCCCGGCCGCCGCCGACGAGGCGCAGCAGGGCGAGGTCGCGGCGGCGCTGGGCGACGGTGAAGGCGAACGTCGAGCTGACGATGAAGACGGTGAGGAAGGCCGACAGCATCACCGTCATGCCGAGCAGCGTGGCCGCCCCGGCGTAGCCCTCGCGGAGGTCCTCCCTGGCCCGGCCGGTGACGCCGGGCGGGATCGGTGCCCGGTCCGTGGCCACCATGACCAGCAGGGACGACTGGACGAGCGCCACACCGAGCGCCACGGCGGTGATGGCGCCCGCGAAGAGCCGCCACCGTTCCCGGAAGGTGTTCACGGCGAGGGTCAGCACGGGGCGGCCTCCAGCCGGGCGAGCCGGTCGGCCACCTCGCGGGCGGTGGGGCGGACGAGCCGGTCGACGAGCCGCCCGTCGGACATGAACACGACGGCGTCGGCGTGCGCTGCCGCGGCCGGGTCGTGAGTGACCATGGCGATGCTCTGCCCTTCCCGGTCGACCATGGCCCGCAGGAGCCCGAGAACCGTGCGGGCGGACGCGGAGTCGAGCGCGCCGGTCGGCTCGTCGGCGAACAGGACGGCCGGACGCGTGACCATGGCGCGGGCGATCGCCACGCGCTGCTGCTGCCCGCCGGACAGCTCGCGCGGCCGGTGCCGCAGCCGGTCGCCCAGCCCGACCGCGGCGAGCACCGCGCGCACCTCGTCGCGGCGGACGCGGGCGCCGGCGAGCTTGAGCGGGAGCGCGACGTTCTGCTCGGCGGTGAGCGAGCCGATGAGGTTGAAGCTCTGGAAGACGAAGCCCATCGTGCGGCGCCGCAGCCCGGTCAGCACCGCATCGGGCGCGCCGGTGATCTCCTGCCCGGCGAGGAGGACCCGGCCCCGCGTCACCCGGTCGAGCCCGGCGGCGCAGTGCAGCAGGGTGGACTTCCCGGAACCGGAGGGGCCCATCACCGCCGTCCATGATCCGGCGGGGAAGGCGATGGAGACGCCGTCGAGGGCGCGGACCAGCGCGTTGCCGCCGCCGTACTCGCGGGTGACGTCCCGCAGCTCGGCGGCGGGCGCCCCCATCGGAACCCGTGCCCGCCCCCCGGCCGCCGCTCCGGCTCCCGGTGCACCATCCGCGGGCGCGCCGACCACCGGCGCACTGCCGGACTCCGCGCCTCCTGGCGGCCCACCACCGACCGCCGCACCACTTGTCGGCACACCACCGACCGCCGCAGTGCCGGGCATCGCACCGCCCGCCAGCGCACCACCCGCCAGCGCACCGCCCGTCAGTTCACCACCGAGCGGCGCGGTGTGCGGGACGGTGTGCCTCGGGACCGCGCCGCCGGTCGCTGGGAGGGCCGGGGTGGGGATGCCGGGCGTCGGTGTGCTGGTCATGCCTTCACGGAACCATCCGGCCGCGGGGCTCCGCATGACGCCCAACCAGGATCTTTAGAGTATGGCCAGCCATACCGTCCCACCGCGAAAGCTTGACTAGCTTTGGTTTCATGACCGTCAGCGCGCCTCGCACCGCCCTGGAGGCCGCGGCCGGGCGGCGGTACCTGATCTCCAGCTGGCCCTGGCGGTGCGCGGGCTACCTGGTGTCGACGCCGGTTCCGATGCTCGCCGCCGCCGTCCCGTTCGGATTGCTGGTCCTGCCGTGGGCCGCCGCCCTGTCGTCCCGTCACGGGGTCGGCGCGCGCCTGCTGCTCGTGGCGCTGGGCGTCCTGTTCGTCGCGGGCCTGGGGCCGCTGGTGGCCCTCCCGGTCGCCGAGGTGGAACGCCGCCGGCTCCGCTTGGTGGACATCCGTCCGATCGTCTCCGGCCACTCGCGCGTGAACGGCTCGGAGCCGCGCACATGGTCGCTCGTCCGTTACGGTGAGGCGGCCATCTGGCGCGAGATGGCCTACGCGTCCCTCCTGGTGACCGTGGTACCCGTCCTGTACGGGGCCTTGCTGATGTACGTGTTCGCCGTCGGCGGCCTTCTCTTCAGCCCACTTCTCGCTCAAGGCGATGGCGAACCGGTGTCCCTGGGCCTGACCAAGGTGGCGACTCCGGCGGACGCCGTGCCGTATGCCATAGCCGGGCTCGCCTTGCTGCCCACCATCCCGTACATCGCAGCCGTCCTCGCGGGCGCGCACGGAGCGATGGCCAGAAGCCTTCTCGGGCGGGGTTCCGGTGAGCGGCTCCGCGCCGAACTCGTCGAGGTGTCCCGGTCCAGGGCCAGGCTGGTGGACGCGTTCGAGGCCGAGCGGCGGCGCATCGAGCGCGACCTGCACGACGGTGCGCAGCAACGCCTGATCGGTCTCACGCTCAAGCTCGGCATGGCCCGTGTGGACCTGCCCGCCGACTCCGACGCCGGCCGCAGCGTGACGGAGGCCCACGAGCAGGCCAAACTCCTCATGGAGGAGTTGCGCGAACTCATCCGCGGCATCCATCCGCGCGTCCTGACCGACCGAGGACTGCCCGCGGCGCTGCGCGAACTCGCCGACCGCTCCCCCATACCCGTGACGGTGGAGACGGACCTGCCCGAACGGCTGCCCCCGCATGAGGAGGGCACCGCCTACTTCGTCGCCGCCGAGGCCCTGTCCAACATCGCCAAGCACAGCGACGCCCGTAGCGGGCGGATAAGCGTGCGCCTTCGCGGCGACACTCTGACCATGGAAATCGAGGACGACGGCAAGGGCGGCGCGAACCCGTCCCTAGGGAGCGGTCTCACCGGTCTTGCCGACCGCGTAGCGGTGATTGACGGAAGAATGCTCCTGTCCAGTCCGGCCGGTGGGCCGACCGTCCTACGCGTGGAGTTCCCGTGCAGCCGACCGTCCGAGTAGTCCTCGCCGAAGACGGCGTGCTCCTGCGGGAAGGACTCGTCGGGCTGCTCGGCAAGTTCGGCTTCGACGTGGTCGCCGCGGTGGAGGACGCCGACGCCCTCAAGGCCGCGGTGGAGGAGCACTCCCCCGACCTCGTGGTCACGGACATCCGCATGCCGCCGGGCTTCAGCGACGAAGGGCTACGCGCGGCCGTGGAGCTGCGCAAGGCGCATCCCGGCCTGGCCGTCGTCGCGCTCAGCCAGTACGTGGAGCTGAGCTACTCCGCCGACCTGCTCGACTCCAATGACGGTACGAGCGTCGGTTACCTGCTCAAGGACAGGGTCGTCGACGTGGAGGAGTTCGTCGCCGCGCTACGCCGCGTCGTGGACGGCGGTACGGTCGTCGACCCGACGGTCGTCCGGCAGCTCCTGCGCCGCAGCCAGGATCCGCTGTCGCGGCTGTCCGCGCGCGAGCGCGAGGTGCTCGCCCTCATTGCGGAAGGGCATTCCAACACGGCCATCGCGCAGATCCTCACCGTCGCCGAGGTGACGGTGGGCAAGCACGTCGGCAACATCCTCACCAAGCTGGACCTGCCGTTGACGGACGACAAGAACCGCCGCGTGCTCGCCGTCCTCACCTACCTTCGAAGCGGCGCCGCCGCCTAGAGCCGCCTAGAGCGTCTTCTCGAAGCGCACACGGTCCTGCCCTGGCCCGTCGTATCCGGGCTCCGGCACGTGGACGTCGAAGCCCATGGCCCGGTGGAAAGCGATGGATCCGGTATTGGCGGGCGACGTGATGGCCTTGACCTTCGTACGGCCGGCGGCTGTGGCCTCTTCGAAGAACCTCTCGTAGAGGGCTCTCGCCACGCCGTCCTTACGGTGCCTGGGGTCGACTCCAACGAAATGGATGTACGCCTCATCGGGGTGGTCCGCCGAATGGAATCCCACGAGGAAGCCGTGTATGCCGTCGTCCCCGTCCATGACGAGGCTCGTCCCGGAGAAGTGCTCGAAGAACAGCCGAGGCAGCAGCAGCGTCAACTGGCGCGCCTGCTCCGGCGTGCGCGAATCGGCCCACCACTCCGGCATCACCCGCACGACCGCCTCGTGGTCTTCCAGCCGCGCCCGTCGGATCTCCTGCACCGCTTCGTCCTTCCGCCGTGGGATGCGCTCCGATCCCATCCTCCCGAGCCGCCCGCCGCGACCCTCACGCACCCTCGCGTCCGGCCCGGCGCCGTACACTGACCAGGGAGATCACGGTGAGGAGAGCCATGCCCAGGGCGGACGCGCAACGCAACCGCGCCCTCATCCTCACGACGGCCAAGAGGGTCTTCGCCGAACGCGGACCGAGCGCGCCTCTCGACGACATCGCCCGCCACGCGGGCGTGGGCAACGCCACCCTGTACCGGCATTTCCCCACGCGCCGCGACCTGCTCATCGCCGTTTACGCGGACGAGGTCACCGACCTCACCGCCAAGGGCCGGGACCTGCTGCGACACGACCCGCCCGCCGACGCCCTCTTCACATGGCTGAAGGCGTTCATCGCACACGTCGCCGACAAGGGCGACCTGGCCCGAGCCATTCCGGAAGACGGACGCTCTCCCCTCTTCGACGAATGGCACGCCGCCATGCACGCGACCGTGGCTCCGCTACTGGCGCGGGCACAGGAGGCCGGTACGGTCCGTCCCGACCTCAATGGTCCGGACCTCCTGGCACTGGCCGGCGGGATCGCCGCCGCAGGATCCGGCCCCGCACAAGCCGACCGCCTCCTCCGCCTTGCACGGGAAGGCATCGCGACCCCTGCACAGAACCTCGCCTGACCGGGCCGCGCTACCAGGCGACGGATCATGCCCTACCAGGGTGGTGAAGACTGTCCGGCATGGAGTTCTTCTGTTACCACCGCGATAGGCGCGGCTCTATGAACCTGCGTCACGAACTCGTGGAAGAGCACTGGTCCTACATGGACCGGTACGCGGCCGAGATGATCGCCCGCGGTCCTACCTTCGCCGACGACGGCGAAACGCTCACCGGCAGCGTGCACATCGTCGACCTGCCCGACCCCGCCACGGCCCGCGCGTTCGCCTTCGACGAGCCCGGCTACCAGGCCGGCGCCTACCGCGACGTGATGCTGCGCCGCTGGCACAACTCGCTCGGACGCACGATGTGGGAGTTCACCGGCGACCGGACCGAGGGCGGCCACTACCTGGTGCTCGGCCTCGGCGCAGGCCACACCGCCGACCGCGACCTGCCGCCCGACCACCACGCGCTGATCGCCTATGGGCCCCTGCTGTCCGACGACGGTGGCACTTGGCTGGGGACGGCGGCGCTGCTCCAGGCACCGGACCCTGAGACGGCCCGCACCGTCCTGAGTCCGGACCTCTACGCCGACGTCGAGGTCCACGCCTGGACCTTCGGCGGCCGAAGGTAACGACGCCCCGGAAACGGCCTGGTCAGGAACATGGACCCCCGGTGCCGAGGGCATGGGATGGCCATGGAGGGGCGACGCGCGTGGGCGGGCCGTGTCAAGCGGCCGCTGTTGACGTACGCGACGGTGGCGGTCGCGCTCGCGTTCATGCTGGCGATCACCGTGACGGACCTCGTCCTCGGGACCACCGTCCACCTCGGCCCCTTCCTGGTCATCGCGCCCGCGCTCGCCGCCTCCCTGACGACGACACGGCTGACCGCCGTCGTCGCCGCACTTGCGGTGGCGGACCAGGTGCTCATCGCGACCTTGCACGGCGGGCTGAGCACGACCAACCACATCGCGCAGATCACCGCGCTGACCGTGCTCTCCCTGCTGATCGTCTCCCTGCGCCTGGTCCGGGAGCGCCGCGAGCGGGCGCTGGGCCGGGCGCGGTCGGTGGCCGCGACGGCGCAGCAGGCCCTCCTGCGACCGCCGCCCCAGCGGATCGGCCCGCTGCGCGTGGCCTGGTTGTACCTGACGGCCGAGGACGAGAGCCTGATCGGCGGCGACCTGTTCTCGATCACACGCGCGGCCGGATCCGCCAGCCGCGTGCTGATCGGCGACGTCCGAGGCAAGGGCCTGAACGCCATCGCCGAAGCGTCGGTGGTCCTGGGCGCGTTCCGAGAGGGCGCACGCCGCTACGCCCTGCCCGCGCTCACGGCCGCCCTCCAGGACAGCGTCGACCGCGACCTCGAAGAGGTCGCCGACACCGAGGACGACCTCGGTGAGCACTTCATCACCGCGCTCGTCCTCGACATCGCCGACGACCACACGGAAGTCGAGATGATCAGCTGCGGCCATCCCCCTCCCCTGCTCGTGCACGACCACGGGGTCACGACCCTCCAGCCGGACGCCCCCGCACCCCCGCTCGGCGTGCCCAACCCCGCCCCGCTCACCGTCGACCGCTTCGCGTTCACGCCCGGCGACATGCTCGTCCTCTACACCGACGGCGTCATCGAAGCGCGCTCACCGGACGGAGACTTCTACCCGCTCACCGACCGCGTCGCGACCTTCCCCGCCACGGACCCCGACACGCTGCTCGACCACATCCACCGCGACCTGATCGCCCACACCAAGGACCACCTCGCCGACGACGCCGCCCTCCTCGTCCTCGAACGCACCCACCCCGCTCAGCACTGAGTCACGCCCCCACCCCACACCAGTCCGTCCGACTCGCATCGACTTCGTACCGAGCGAACACGGTCAGCAGAAGCTCGATGGACTCCCGCGTCCGGTCATCGGCGATGCCCGTGACTTCGACCGAGACTTCGTCGGCCTCAACTTCGCGTGCCAGGCGGATCTCCACCGGCCGGACGCCGACCAGCGGGTAGGCGTACCAACCGTCCGCCCGATCGTTGTCGGTGCTCGGCAAGGCCCTGGAGATGGCGAGCCAATCAGAGTCATCGAAGTCGTACTCGACGACCTCGGAGATCATCTCCAAGAGCGGGCGGACGTTGGACGCCCAGACCCACCCTCCTGCGCTCGAAGCCACCGGATCACCCATCCGCAGAGGCTACGCCGGCGGGGTGTGCCGTCTAGGCCGCAGCCGTTGCGCCTCCATGGGACCGGCTAGTTCAGCGGCGAGGGGTTCTCCAGGCGCTGGTCGCGATTCTCGCGCTGTACCTGATGAGTGCGTCGGGGCAGTCGAAGGGGTCTTCGTGCAGGTCACATGAATGGTCGGCCTGGCGCGTCATGGTCTCGCAGCAGTGCCGCTCCTCAGCCATCGGCGGATGCGATGCCGACCGGGCGGAGGAAGGCCGCGGAGCCTGGGGAGAGCATCGTGGGCCTTGCGGAGGCGGGCATGCGCTCATGTTAGGCCGGTGGAGGCCACGTCATGAGCGTTATCGCTTTGGGTGATTACTGGTTGGTATCGTGCCGGTCGTGGGGAATCGGGGGATGGCGTACGGGGTCGCGGCGTACGTCCTGTGGGGGCTGTTCCCGCTGTACTGGCCGCTGCTGAAGCCGGCCGGGGCGCTGGAGATCCTCGCGCACCGGATCATGTGGTCGCTGGTGGCGGTGGCGGTGGTGCTCGCGGCGGCCCGGAACTGGGGCTGGATCAGGACGCTGACGGTCCGGAAGGCGGGGCTGCTGGCGGCGGCCGCGGTGGTGATCACCGCGAACTGGGGCACCTACATCTACGCGGTCAACAGCGGGCACACGATCGAGGCGGCGCTGGGGTACTTCATCAATCCGCTGATCAGCGTGGTGTTCGGCGTGGTGATCTTCCGGGAGCGGCTGCGGGCGGGGCAGTGGGCGGCGGTGGGGCTGGGCGCGGCGGCGGTGGCGGTGCTGACGGCGGACTACGGGCGGCTGCCGTGGATCGCGCTGGTGCTGGCGTTCTCGTTCGGGACGTACGGGCTCCTGAAGAAGTTCGCGAGCATGCCGTCGGCGGAGAGCCTCGCCGTGGAGACCGCGGTGATGTTCGTGCCGGCGCTGGTGTTCGCGGTGGTGCTGGCCGGACGGGGCGACGCGGCGTTCGGGCATCACGGGGCGGGGCACGCGGCGCTGCTGGCCGGCGCGGGGATCGTGACGGCGATCCCGCTGATGCTTTTCAACGCGGCGGCGATCCGGTTGCCGATGAGCGCGATCGGGATGCTGCAGTACCTGGCACCCGTCCTGCAGTTCCTGATCGGGCTGCTGGTGCAGGGCGAGGAGATGCCGCCGAGCCGGTGGGCCGGCTTCCTGCTCGTCTGGCTGGCGCTGGTGATGCTGACGTGGGACGGGGTTCGCAGCGGACGGCGGGCTCGGCGGGCGGAACCGGATGCCGTGCCGGAAACCGCGCATTGAAGGCGCCGAGCCGAGCCACTAAAGTGCCGGACGTCACACGCCGCCTCCTGGGAGTCCTGTTGCGTTTGCTGAGCGTCACCATGCTGGGATCCGCACTCATCGCGGCGGGACTGCTGGCACCGGCGACAGGCGAGGCGACGACGTCCGGGCAGGACGGGTTGACGGTGCGGCCGGGCGTGACCCGGGCCGGGGAGAAGGTCGCCCTGTCGGTCCCCAAGTGCGGACCGGGGCGGCACTGGGCGTCGTCGGACGTGTTCGACGGGCGGGCCCGGCTGGACGGCCGGGACGGCACCGCGGTGCTCAAGGCCGACGCCAGGCCGGGGACCTACACGGTGCGGGTGCGCTGCGGGTCCCATTCGGCGTCCGGGAAGGTGCGCGTGGCGGGCCGGCTCGCCTGGCCGACGCTGCTCCCCGGCAGCCGCGACGGCATGTAGGGGCCGACCGCCCTTCCGCGCCGCAGGCGACGCCGTGGCGCCTTGATTCCGCGACGGATCCGGTGCTCCTCACGAAACGCTGCGTGAGATGTACACCTACCAAGACATCCGTCTACATATGCCATCAATGCCGACGAATAGCAAGAGGTTTGACTGAGTGACTCATGTCACTCGTCAGATGCATGTATCGGACACATTCGATCTTGATCCACCTGTAGGTCAATGTGATACTTCCACGGTATTGACCAGGTTTCGGCAAACTTATACCAGTACTTCTGGGATGCCCTTTTTGCCGCGAGAAGGGCGTCTCGCTGGAAGATTTCCCGCACGACTCGTGGAACACCGTCCTTCGCGCGAGAGACGTCCAGTCTGAGGGGCACGTCACGATGACCGTCACCGCCGGCCCGACACGGTCCCGGAAACCGAGGAACTTCCCGCTCTACCGCACGGTTTCCCGCTTCGTCCGCGACCCCCTGAGGGAGATCGAGCGGATCAGCACGGCGGCGGGGGGTGAGATAGCGAGGCTCGATCTCGGCGCCTCCCACCCCTATGTGGTGACCGACCCCGACCACGTCCAGCAGGTGCTGCGCAAGGAGTCGGAGAACTTCGTCCGGGACGGGACGTTCTGGCGCCCCCTGCACGGCCTCTTCGGCGACAGCATCATGTCCGAGTACGCCGAGTGGGAGCTCAGCAAGAGGATCCTCCAGCCGGTCTTCTCCACCCGCACCATCAGGTCCCTGAGCGACCACATGGCACGTGCCATCAACAACGCCGTCGCGAAGCTCGACGAACCGGCGCGCGAAGGACGGGCCGTCGAGGTGCTGCCGGAGATGGGCCGCATCGTCCACGACACCGTCATCAAGGTGCTCTTCGGCGACAAGATAAGGAAGGCCGAGGCGGACCGGCTCATCCCCGCGATGGAGCGGCTGGCCACGTCGATCGCGTTCCGATTCCTGCTGCCGTTCGTCCCGCGCTCCATCCCGCTGCCCGGCGACCGCGCGTTCTCCGCGGGGCTCGAGGTCATGGACGAGACGCTCTACGAGCTCGTCGACCGGTTCCGGTACGACCCGGGCGAGGGCTACGACATCTTCACGGCGCTCTGCAAGGCCCGGATGACCGAGGGAAGCGGGCTCGACGACCACTGGGTCCGCGACAACCTGCTCGCCATGTGGGCGACCAGCACCGAGACGACGACCGTCGCACTGACCTGGATATGGCCGATGCTCGCCGCGCACCCGGACGTCACCGAGCGGCTGCGCACCGAGATCGACGCCGTGGTGGGCGGCGAGGCGGTGCGGCCCGAGCACCTGCACCGGCTCCCCTACGTGAAGCAGGTCGTCCAGGAGCTGCTGCGGCTGTATCCGGTGGGCTGGATCTTCCCGCGCATCGCGCTGAACGACACCGTCATCGGCGGCGTGCCCGTGGCGGCGGGGCAGACCGTCCTGATCAGCCCGTTCCTCACGCACCGCCTCGAGTCGGTGTGGGAGCGGCCGCTGGAGTTCGCCCCAGAGCGCTTCACCCCCGAGCGTGTGCGCGTGCGTCACCGCTACGCCTACTTCCCCTTCGGCGGCGGACCGCACCAGTGCATCGGACGGCACGTGTTCAACATGGAGGCAGAGTTGATCCTGACCGCCATCCTGGGCCGTTTCCGTCCGGAGCTGGCGCCGACGGAGGGCCCGGTACAGGCGCGGATCGGCGCGACGCTCCGCCCCAACCAGCCGCTCCACCTCCTGCTGCACCCGGTGCAGCGCTGATGGACCGCATCAGCGGCGATACGGCCGCCCTTTCCCCCTCCCACGCTGCCCTCTCCACCGCCACAGGCGCCCCTTCCGCCCCGACCGCCGCACTGGAGGCCGGAACGACCTGCGCCGTCGCCGGGCAGGCGCAGCGGCAGATGCGCTCCTGGGCGGCCGGATACCCCGCGCTGTTCGACGCGAAGGCGTTCGACCCGGCGCTGTTCAGCACGCTCGCGCTGGCGGCGGCGTTCAGCGGGCCGGGCCTCGGCGCGGACCGCTTGGCGATGGCCAACAAGGTCTGCCTCTGGTGCTTCGGCCTGGACTGGTCGATCGACTACGCCGCGTCGTCCCGCGACGAGGTCGCCGGCCTGGTCGCCAGGTGCTCCGCCGTGGCCGACGGCGACGAGCCCGAACCGGGGACGCCGGCCGAGGACGAGCTGTGCCGGTTCCTCGCCGACATCCGGGACGGGCTGCGGGCCGAGCCCGCCTTCCCCCTGCTCCGCGACATCTGGCGGGACGAGCTGCGGCGGATGCTGGACGCCATGGCCCTCGAATGGGACTGGAAGGCCGCGCGGGACGCCGGCGGGGACGCCCCTTCGTTCGAGGAGTACCTGGCGAACGCCGACAACCTCGGCTTCGCGTTCGTGTTCGTGTCGCACTGGATCGCCTCGGGCGGCGGCGGGGACGTGACGGCGGTCCGCGAGGCGGGCTGGGCCGTCCAGCGGGTGATCCGGTTGCTCAACGACCTCGGGACCTACGAACGCGACCTCGAGTGGGGCGACCTCAACGCGCTCCTGCTCGGCCGCCCCCGCGCGGAGGTCCAGGAACGGATCGCGGCGCTGACCGCGGAGGCACGGGTTCTGATCGCGCGCGCGCGAAACGGCGCCCCCCGCCTAGCCGACTACATGGAACGGCAGATGGACTTCTGTGCCGGCTTCTACGGGGTGACCGACTTCTGGGGTTCCCTGTGAGCATCGACGACCGGCCCATCGCGGGCACCACCCTCCCCCCACCCCGGCACGAGACCACCCGCCCCCCTCATGAGCCGGACCCCGATCTGCCCCGCGCCGCCGCCCGGCTCATCGACGGTCTGACCGAGCACCCGTGGGGCCGCACGTCGCCGTCCGTCTACGAGACGGGCCGGCTGGTGACGCTCGCGCCGTGGCTCAGCGGGCACGAACGCCGCGTCTCGTACCTGCTGGAGCGGCAGCGGCCGGACGGCATGTGGGGCGCGCCGGAGCCCGGGTACGCGCTCGTCCCCACCCTGAGCGCGACCGAGGCCCTGCTGAAGGTGATCACCCGGGAGGGCGGGGTCGACGGCGCCGGCCGCGACCGCCTCGCCCGTGCCGCGGCCTTGGCGCTCGGCGCCGCCGCCGCGCGCCTGTGCGGCCCGTCCGCCCCCGCCTTCGCGCTGCCCGACCTGCCCGCCATCGAACTGATCACGCCGGCGCTCCTCGAAGGGATCAACGCGTCGCTGGACCGGCTGCGGGACGCGCCCGTTCCCGGCCTCGGCGCGTGGGCCGGGCGGAGGCTGGACCCGCCGCCCGGGATGGACGGCACCAAGCTCGGCCTCGTCCGCGCGCTGCTCGTCTCCGGCGCCCCCGCCCCGCAGAAGCTCATGCACGCCCTGGAGGTCGCCGGACCGGCGGCCGCCGGGCTCCCGCACGCCCGCCCCGAGCCCACCGGGACGATCGGCGCGTCGCCCGCCGCCACGGCCGCCTGGCTGGGCGCCGAGACGCCGCCCGAGCCGGGCGATCCGGCCCGCTGGTTCCTGGAGACGGTGGTCGCGCGGCACGGCGGTCCGGTCCCGTGCGGCATCCCGCTCACGGTGTTCGAACGCGGCTGGGTGCTGGCATGGCTGGCGCGCGCGGGCGTCCCGCTCACCGTGCCGCCCGAACTCGTCCTCAGCCTGACGGCGCCGCTCGGACCGGCGGGCACCGCCGCCGCAGCGGGGCTCCCGTCGGACGCGGACACCACCGCCGGCGCACTGTACGCGCTGGCCCTGCTGGAGGCGCCCTGCCGCCCCGACTCCCTGCTGCCCTACGAGACGGAGACGCACTTCTGCACCTGGCAGGGCGAGGACGGCGCGTCCATCACGACGAACGCGCACGTGCTGGAGGCGTTCGGCCAGTACCTCGCCACCATGCGGAACCGCGTCGGCGCCGCTTCGGCCGAGCGGTACGCGGCCGCCGCCGCCAAGGCGGCGTCGTGGCTCTGCGAGCAGCAGCGGAGGGACGGCGGCTGGGAGGACCGGTGGCACGCCTCGCCGTACTACGCGACGGCGTGCGCCGCGATCGCGCTGGCGGCGTTCGGCGGCGAGCGGTCCGCGGGGGCCGTCGCGGCGGCGCGCCGCTGGGTCCTCGCGACGCAGCGCGCGGACGGCTCCTGGGGGCGCTGGGAGGGGACGGCGGAGGAGACGGCGTACGCGGTCCAACTCCTGCTGCTGACGGGCTCCGGGAGCGACGCCGACGCCGCGGCGGCCGCCGCGCGCGCCAGGCCGCACCTGCTACGGGGCCTGACCAGCGCGGACGAGCAGGCCGACGAGGAGCCGGCGCTGTGGCATGACAAGGACCTCTACAGGCCCGGCGCGATCGTCCGGGCCGGGATCGTCGCCGCGCTTCATCTCGGCCGCGGGTCCGGCGTGTTTCGGTGAGGTGAATTTCACCACACCGGCTCCGCCGCACCCGGCGCTCAAATGCGACAAAACCGAGCGCGTTGACGATTCACCTTGAGGGGGTATCGCCCTGTTGCTAGTCTTCTACGCCGTATGGAACGGCGACTAGCCGCCGCCCCTGCGGACCACGACACCAGCAGGCTCGCACCCGCGAAACGCCATGCGTTACCGGTTGCGAGCCAATTCACATATTGTTGGGGCGATTGTAATGCGCTTCCGCAACTCGCGCCTGCGAACCAAGATCACGGCGCTGTTGCTCTCCCTGACCGCGCTCTGGATTTTCGCGGCCTGGGTGACCCTGCGAGAAGGCGTCAATCTGCTCGGCGTCACGACCCTGGACAGCGCGATCGCCCAGCCGACCGACCCGCTGCTGGCCGAGCTCCAGAAGGAGCGCCGGCTGTCCATGATCGAATTCTCCCGGCCGAGCGCGTCGGTCCGCAGCGCCCTGGCCGCGCAGCGGGCGCGCACCGATGACGCGAGCGCCGAGGCGATCAAGAAGGCTCGCGCCGGAAAGGTGAAATGGTTCGCGGGCGACCTGCTCGAGCACCGCATCGACGAGATGGTCGGCAGGTTGCGCGGGGTGGACGCCATCCGCCGCACGGTCGACGCGCACGGCGCCGACCGAACCCGAATCGCCGCCGGATATTCCGACGTCATCGAGTCCATTTTCCGCGTCTACGATTCTCTGGCCACGCTGGACGACAAGGACTTCGCCAGCGACACCCGGACCGAAGTCGAGCTCAACCGCACGTGGGAACTGCTTTCGCAGGAAGACGCGATGGTCGCGGGATCTCTCACGGCGGGCCGGTTCAGCCAGTCCGAGCTCATCACCTTCACGCAGATGGTCGGCACGCGCCGGCACAACATCTCCGCCGCGCTCATCGCCATTCAGGATTCGGACGGCACCCTTTACAACGCGCTGACGAAGAACGCGAAGCTCGCCCAGGTCCAGTCGCTCGAAGACCAGATCATGCAGAACCGGCGGATCACCTCCGGGAAGCCGCCGCACACCGTGACCCGGCCCGCGGTCACCCTCGACCAGTGGACGACCGCGGCGACGCCCGCGCTGAGCGAGGTCCGCGCGAGCATCCAGGCGGGCGGTGACCGCCTCGTCGACCGCGCGAAGCCGATCGCCGCCGGCGTCATCCTGCGGCTGCTCCTCGCCGGTGGTCTCGGGCTTCTCGCGGTCATCGCGTCCATCGTCGTGTCGATCACCACGGCGCGCGCCCTCGTCCGGCAGCTCGAACGGCTGCGCATCGCCGCGTGGGAGCTGGCCGAGCAGCGGCTGCCCGGCGTCGTCGAGCGCCTCGGGCACGGCGAGAAGGTGGACGTGTCGGTGGAGGCGCCGCCGCTGCAGTTCGGCAGCGACGAGATCGGGCAGGTGGGACGCGCGTTCAACGCCGTCCAGGAGACCGCGATCCGCACCGCCGTCGAGCAGGCGGAACTGCGCCGCGGCATCCGCGACGTCCTGCTCAGCCTGGCCCGCCGCACCCAGACGCTCGTGCACCGGCAGCTGACCATGCTGGACACCATGGAGCGCCGCCGCGACATCGAGGTCAAGGAGCTGGAGGAGCTGTTCCGGCTCGACCACCTCGCCACCCGGATGCGGCGCAACGCGGAGAACCTCATCGTGCTGTCGGGCGCGCTGCCCGCCCGCGGCTGGCGCAGCTCGGTCCCGATGATCGACGTCGTGCGCGCCGCGGTCGGCGAGGTCGAGGACTACACCCGCGTCACCGTGCTGCCGTTCGGCCCGGTCGAGCTGGCCGGACGCGCGGTCGGCGACGTCACCCACCTGCTCGCCGAGCTGATCGAGAACGCCGTGTCGTTCTCCCCGCCGGATACGGTCGTGCAGGTCGGCGGCCACCTCGTCGCGAACGGCTTCGCCATCGACATCGAGGACCGCGGGCTCGGCATGACCGACGAGAAGCTCGCCGAGATCAACGCGCGGATCGACGACCCGCCGGACTTCAACCTGCAGAGCTCGGTGCAGCTCGGCCTGTTCGTGGTCAGCAAGCTCGCCGAGCGGTACGGGCTGCGCGTCCAGCTGAAGCGGTCCGCCTACGGCGGCACCACCGCGGTCGTCGTCATCCCCAAGGACCTGGTCGTCGAGGAGGGCGACCGGACCCGTCCGGCGCCGGCGGCGGCCACCACGACGCAGAACGGGCTGGAGGTGCGCCAGCCCACCGCGGTCGGCGCGGGCCGTTCCGGCGGCGCGGCGGCGCTCACCGCCGGCGGCACCGGGCCGCAGCCGGCGCCGTCCGGGCCCGCGCTGGTCGCGGTGCCCCCGCCCGCGCCGGAGCCGGCGGACGCACCGGACCCGGCCGGCGCGCCGGTCCCGCGGTCCGGGGGCGCCCCCGGCGGCGACTCCCCAGAACATGGCCTGCCCCGACGGCAGGACGAGCCCCCCGCGGACGAGGCGAGCTCCCCCGACGGCGCCGCGTCCCTCTCATCCGGCCTCACCGGAACCGGCGGCGGGCATCCCGAACCGACCCAGCCGGAGGACCTGCCACCCGTGCCCGACATCTCCACCACACCGTCCGGCCTGCCGGTCCGCGTGCCGCAGGCGAACCTCGCCGAACCGCTGCGCACGGACGAACCGCTCGTCTCCGATGAGCACGACGAACCGGACGACCCGGGCCGCTCGCCCGAGGAGATCCAGCGGATCATGGGCTCGTACCAGCGCGGCACCCGGCAGGGCCGGTCGGACGCGGCCGAGGCCCTCGGCAATCAAGCAGCGGAAGGCGAGGAAGGTCAGTGACGCAGAAGACCGGTTCTTCATCCGATCTGGGTTTTTTGCTGGACGACCTGGTCCATCGGTTGCCGCACGCGCGCAACGCGGTGGTGCTGTCCGCCGACGGCCTGCTGATGGCCTCCTCGGCGGGCATGAGCCAGGACGACGGCGAGCACCTGTCCGCCGTGGCGGCGGGCATCCAGAGCCTCGCCAAGGGCGCGGGCACCCGGTTCGGCGGCGGCCCCGTCCGGCAGACGATCGTCGAGATGCAGTCGGCGTTCCTGCTGGTGTCGGTCGCCGGCAAGGGCGCCTGCCTGGCGGTGCTGGCCGGTGAGGAGGCCGACGTGGGCCTCATCGCCTACGAGATGGCGATGCTCGTCACGAGCATGGGCCACCATCTCACCTCGCCGTCGCGATCGGAGGCGGCGGAGGAGGGCCGGCCCGCATGATGCCGCCCGAGGAGCCGGGGCAGGAGCCCTGGCCGCAGGACCCCGCGCTGCACACCCCCGGCCATGAGCGGATCTACGACGAGAGCGCCGGCCCGATGGTGCGCCCGTACGTGATGACGAGCGGCCGCATCGAGCCCGTACACGGCAAGTTCGACCTGATCACCCTGGTGGTGGCGGCCGGGCCGGAGCCGGAGGGCCCGATCGGCCTCGGCCCCGAGCACCTGGCGATCATCCGGCTCTGCCAGCAGGTGATGTCGGTCGCCGAGCTGACCGGCCACCTCGACCTTCCGGTGGCCACCGTGCGGGTGCTGCTCGGCGACCTGCTCGGCAAGGGGCTCGTCACGATGCAGGAGCCCGAACCGGAGGCGGACATGCACGACATCAGGCTCTACAAGGCGGTGATCGATGGTCTCCGGGCTCTCTGACGCCGGGGGCGGGCGGCATGACGCGCGCGCCCGCCGGATGCCCACCGCGGTCAAGATCGTGATCGCGGGCGGTTTCGGGGTCGGCAAGACGACGATGGTCGGCACGGTCTCCGAGACGCGGCCGCTGCGCACCGAGGAGATCCTCACCGACGAGAGCGTCGGTGTCGACGACGTCTCCGGGGTGGAGCGCAAGAAGACCACCACGGTCGCGATGGACTTCGGGCGCCTCACCTTCCGCGACGACTACGTCCTGTACCTGTTCGGCACCCCCGGGCAGGAGCGGTTCTGGTTCATGTGGGACGAGGTGTCGCTCGGCGCGCTCGGCGCCGTCGTCCTCGCCGACACCCGCCGGCTGTCGGACTGCTTCCCGTCCGTCGACTACTTCGAGCGCCGCGGCACCCCGTTCGTCGTCGCGGTCAACTGCTTCGAGGGCGCCCGGCAGTACGACCTCGCGGAGATCCAGCTGGCGCTGAACCTGGGCCCGAAGGTTCCGGTCATGCTCTGCGACGCCCGCCGTCTCGACTCCTGCAAGCAGGTGCTCATCGACCTGGTCCTGCACGCGATGAAGTACCGGGGGCTCCCCGCGCTGGAGTCGCAGGGCGCCTAACCCCGGACGGCCCCGGCGCCTCGGCCGGGGGCGTCCGGGGCCTCGTCCTGGACGGCCCCGGCGACCGCCCGGGCGAAGGCGCGGACGCGCGCGGTGGCGCGGTCGCGGTGCCAGACGAGGGTGAGCGCCGAGTCGGGCAGGCCGGTGAGCGGGACGAAGACGACGTCGCCGCGGACGTGGCGGCGGGCTGTCGGGAGGCACAGCGGCATCGCGCCACGTCCTGCGGCGACCATCGCCAGCGCCTCCTGGATCGTGCCCGCGGCCGGCCCGGACGGGATCGCGCGGCCGCCGGGCGTCGCCGTCGGCGACTGCACGTCGCGCCAGTACCGCGGGGCCGGTCCGGCGATCCGGATGAGCGGGTGCCCGGCCAGTTCCTCGGCGGGGACCGACGGGCGGTCCGCGAGCGGATGGCGGGCCGGGACGGCGAGGCTGAGCGGCGCCTCCGAGAACGCGGGGCCGGGGACCAGTCCGGGTTCCCGCACCGGCGCCAGCACGATCGCGGCGTCCACGTCCCCGTCGCGTACCTGCCCGAACGGGTCGGCGAGCGGCACCTCGACGGTCCGCACCTCGCAGCCGGGATGGTCGCGCTCGAACGCGCGGACGAGGCCGGTCAGGTCCTCGTCCAGCGATCCGACGAAGCCGATCCGCAGCACGCCGTCGACGCCGCGGGCCCGGGCGCGGGCCGCCTCGACGACGTCGAGGAGGGCCGTGTAGGCGGGCGCCAGCTCGTCTCTCAGGCTCGCGCCGAGCGGGGTCAGCCGGACGCGGCGGCTGGTGCGCTCCACGAGCCGGGCTCCGATCCGCGACTCCAGGGAGCGCAGGAGCTGGCTGACGCGGCTCTGGGAGAGGTACAGGCGTTCCGCCGTCCGCCCGAAGTGCAGTTCCTCGCCGAGGACGAGGAAGCACTCCAGCTCCCGGGCCTCCAGTTCCGGCACGTCGCTCCCCCGTCGCCGATCGATGAGCCTCGCTCATAGAAGGATGCGATCTTCGCCGTTGTTCCCGGTGCGCCGCCGGACCAGGGTCGACGGCATGACGGTTCCTCCCGACTCCCCGCCCCGGGGCGGCTGGCCCGCGGTGCTCGCGGTCGCCGCGGCCACGTTCCTCGTCGTCACCAGCGAGATGCTGCCGATGGGGCTGCTGACCTCGATCGGCCCGGACCTCGGTACGTCCGCGGGCACGGCCGGGCTGGCGATGACCGCGCCCGGCCTGGTCGCCGCGCTCTGCGCGCCCGCGCTGTCCGCTGCCACCGCGCGGCTGGACCGCCGCGCCGTGCTGGCCGCGCTGGCGGGCCTGCTGGCGGCGGCCGACCTCGGCTCGGCCGCCGCGCCCGGACTGCCCGCATTGCTGGCGTCGCGGGTCCTGGTCGGCGTCGCGATCGGCGGGGTGTGGGCGATCGCGGGCGGGCTCGCGGCGCGGCTGGTGCCGGAGCGCTCCGCCGGGGCCGCCACCTCGGTGGTCTTCGGCGGGATCTCGGTCGCGTCGGTGGTGGGCGTCCCCGCCGGCACGCTGGTCGGCGACCTCGCGGGCTGGCGCGCCGCGTTCGCCGTCGCGGGCGCGCTGTCCCTGGCCGCCTGCGCGGCGCTCGCCGTGCTGCTGCCGCCGCTGCCCGGAACCGGCCCGGCGGGCCTGCGGAACGTGCCGCGGGTGCTGCGCGCCCCGCGTGCGCGGGCCGGGCTGGTGGTGACGCTCCTGCTGGTCACCGGCCACTTCGCGGCGTACACCTACGTGCGTCCGGTGCTGGAGCGGGTGTCCGGCGTGGCCCCGGACCTGGTCAGCACCCTGCTGCTGCTGTACGGCGTCGCGGGCGTCGCCGGGAACTTCGCCGCCGGGACCGCCGCCGCGCGCGGCCCGCGCCGCACCCTCCTGGCGCTCGCCGCGGTGCTCGCGCCGGCCGTGCTGCTGTTCCCCGTCGTCGGACGGGCTCCGCTCCCGGCGATCGTGCTGCTGGTGCTGTGGGGCGCCGCCTACGGCGGTGTGTCCGTCACCTTGCAGACCTGGCTGCTGCGTGCCGCGCCTCCGCACGCCGCTGAGCCGGCGTCGGCGCTGTTCGTCGCCGCGTTCAACGTCGCCATCTCGATCGGGGCGCTGGCGGGCGGGCGCGTGGCCGACGCCACCGGGGAGTCGGGTGCCCTGTGGCTCGGCGGGTCACTGGGCGGCGTCGCCCTGGCCGCCGCCGCAGTGCTCGGCCGCCGGGCGGAACGGGACGACCGGCCGGCCCCGGCGCCGGTCCCGGCGCGCCCCCAGGGCGTGCCGGACCGGCGGCCGTAGCCGTCAGCCGGTGCGCGACACCACGTAGTCGCAGAGGCCGGTGAACGCGTCGCGGGCGGGGATGGCGGGGAGGGTGAGGAATTCCGCACGCGCGTCCTCCGCGTACTGGCGCAGGTCGGCGCGGGCGAGGTCCATGGCGGGGTGGGCGCGCAGGAGGGCGAGGGCCTCGGCGTGCAACTCGTCGCCGGACAGGTCCTGGACGAGCAGCTCGCGCAGCCGGGCGTCGTCGGGGCCGGAGCCGACGCCGGCGAGGACGTGGTGCATCGGGAGGGTGCGGATGCCTTCGCGGAGGTCGGTGCCGGGGGTCTTGCCGGACTCCTCGGTCTCGGACTCGATGTCGAGGATGTCGTCCGACAGCTGGAACGCGATGCCGATCTTCTCGCAGGCGGAGGTGATGGTGTCGACGACGCGGGCGGGGGCCCCCGACAGCAGCGCGCCGAACTGGCCGGACACCACGATGAGGGACGCGGTCTTGTCGGCGACGACCTGGAGGTAGTGCTTGAGGGGGTCGGCGTCCTCGGCGGGGCCGACGGTCTCCTGGATCTGGCCGCGCACCAGCCGGGCGAACGCGCGGGCCTGGATCCGGACGGCCTCCGGGCCGAGGTCGGCGAGCAGGTCCGACGCGCGGGCGAACAGGTAGTCGCCGGTGAGGATCGCGACGGTGTTCGTCCAGCGGGAGTTCGCGGACGCCTGGCCGCGCCGGACGGTCGCCTCGTCCATCACGTCGTCGTGGTAGAGGGTGCCGAGATGGGTCAGCTCCACGACGACGGCGGCGGGCACCACACCGGGCGCGGCCGGGTCTCCGAAGTGGGAGGCGAGCAGCACCAGCATCGGCCGGAACCGCTTGCCCCCCGCCTCGACGAGGTGCTTGGAGGCCTGGGTGAGCAGCGGGTCCTCGCCCCGCACGGATTCCAGCAGCAGTTCCTCGACTGCGGCCAGGCGCTCCCTGGCGTCGGCCGCGAGGGCCGAGTCGACGGGAAGCCCGAACGGGCCGGACTCCTGTCGAGCCGGCCCGCCGGACCTCTCAGCGATTGGGTCGCTCACCCAAGACTCCCTAGTGGACGAACATGTAGGTCGTTGCGTGGCCCGCGAGGTCCAGAACGGGTTGCGGGATCACGCCGAGTACCACAGTAGCCGTCGCGCCGAGCGCCACCGCAGCCG
The DNA here is from genome assembly GCF_040299565.1 of Spirillospora sp. NPDC000708. Lineage (NCBI taxonomy): Bacteria > Bacillati > Actinomycetota > Actinomycetes > Streptosporangiales > Thermomonosporaceae > Spirillospora > Spirillospora sp. NPDC000708. Next base: position 52,196 of record NZ_JBEPCJ010000018.1, on the reverse strand, counting down.
CGGTCGCCGGCCCGGCGACGACGACGGGGCCGTCCGCCTCCGGCTCGCTGAAGAACATCACGACGATCACCTTCACGTAGAAGAAGGCGGCCACCGCGGAGGAGATGACGCCGACCACGACCAGCGGGGTCGCGCCGCCCTCGACGGCGGCCTTGAACACCGCGAACTTGCCGGTGAACCCGCTGGTCAGCGGGATGCCGGCGAAGGCGAGCAGGAAGAAGGCGAACACCCCGGCGACGACCGGGGAGCGCTTGCCGAGCCCCGCCCAGCGCGACAGGTGCCCGGCCTCGCCGCCGGCGTCGCGCACCATCGTGACGACCGCGAAGGCGCCGATGGAGGTGAACCCGTAGGCGACGAGGTAGAACATCGTGCTGGACAGGCCGTCGCGCGACGTGGCGACGACGCCCATGAGCAGGAAGCCCGCGTGCGCGATGGAGGAGTACGCCAGCATCCGCTTGATGTCGGACTGCGTGATCGCGATGATCGCGCCGACCACCATCGTGAGAATCGCCACGCCCCACATGTAGGGCCGCCAGTCCCACTTCAGCGTCTCGAACCCGACGTAGTACACGCGGAGGATCCCGCCGAACGCGGCGACGACCGTGCACGACGCCATCAGCGCGGTGATCGGGGTCGGGGCGCCCTGATAGACGTCCGGCTTCCACATGTGGAACGGGACGCCGCCGAGCTTGAACAGCAGCCCGACCGACAGCAGCGCGACGCCCGCCAGCAGCAGCGTCTCGCTGCCGGCGTCCTTGCTGACCTGCGCGGAGATGTCCGACAGCCGGACCGAGCCGGCGTAGCCGTACAGCAGCGCCGTCCCGTACAGGAAGAACGCGGAGGAGAACGCGCCGAGCAGGAAGTACTTGACGGCCGCCTCCTGGGAGAGCAGCCGCCGCCGGCGGGCGAGGCCGCACAGCAGGTACAGCGGCAGCGACATGACCTCCAGCGCCACGAACATGGTGAGCAGGTCGTTGGCGGCGGGGAACATCATCATGCCCGCGACCGCGAACATCATCAGCGGGAACACCTCGGTCTGGGTGATCCCGGCGGCAGTGCTGCGCTGCTCCGCCTCGCTGCCCGGCAGCGCGGACGCCTGCGCGGCGAAGTGGCCGCCGCCGACGCCGCTGCGGCCGCTGCCGCGTTCGGCGATCAGCAGCAGGCTGACCAGGGCGAGGATGAGGATGGTGCCCTGGATGAACAGGGCGGGGCCGTCAACGCCGAGGGCGCCCTGCGCAGCGACGTGGTGCGGGTGCACGCGCCGGGCGTGGTTGATCGTCCACACCCACGGCGGCTGGTTGGTGAGGCCGAGGCCGATCCTGATCGTCCACACGAACGCGCCGACGAGGCCGAGGAACGCGACCGGTACCTGGACCGCGTACCGCCAGGTGCGGCCGACGAACGCCTCCACGAGGACGCCCGCGACGGCGATGCCGAGGACGAGCAGCAGCGGGCCGATCTGCCTGTACTCGATGTGCGGCGCCGGGATGTCACCCCCCTGGGCGAGCACCCCGCTGGGGAGCACCGCGCTCACGTGACTGGCAGGGCTCATGGACGGGCTCCGTTCTCGGCGACGTTACCGGTGAGCGTCGGCGCCGGGTCGTGCCGGTCGACACGGGCGAGCGTCTCCTTCACCGACGGGTTGATCACATGCAGCACCGGCTGCGGGAAGAAGCCCATCGCCACGATGATCGCGATGATCGGGGCGACGGCCCACTTCTCGCGGGCCGTGAGGTCCTTCATGCCCTCGACGGCCGGGACCTTCGGGCCGCCCATCGTCCGCTGGTACATCCAGAGGACGTAGATGGCGGCGAGGACGACGCCGGTCACGGCGAAGCACGCGGCCACCTTGTAGCGGCTGAACGTGCCGACCAGCACCAGGAACTCCGACACGAACGGCGACAGGCCGGGCAGCGAGAGCCCGGACAGGCCGGCGACGAGGAACGTCCCGGCGAGCACCGGTGCCGCCTTCTGCACCCCGCCGAAGTCGGTGATCTTCGCCGACCGGCGCCGGACGATCATGAAGCCGACGAGCAGGAACAGCGCGCCGGTGGAGAAGCCGTGGTTCACCATGTACAGCGCGGCGCCGGACTGGCCCTGCGACGTCATCGCGAAGATGCCGAGCACGATGAACCCGAAGTGCGACACCGACGTGTAGGCGATGAGCCGCTTCAGGTCGACCTGCCCGATCGCGAGGATCGCGCCGTAGATGATGCTGATCACCGCGAACACGAGCACGGCGGGCGTGGCCCACTTGGACGCGCCGGGGAACAGCTCCAGGCAGAACCGCAGCATCCCGTAGGTGCCGACCTTGTCGAGCACGCCGACGATCAGGACGAGCGCGCCGGGCGGCGACTGCTGCGCCGCGGTCGGCAGCCAGGTGTGCACCGGCACCATCGGCGCCTTGATCGCGAACGCGACGAAGAAGCCGAGGAACAGCCACTTGGCGGTGGTCGGGTCGACGTGCAGGCCGCGCAGCTCCTGGAACATGAAGGTGCCGTGGCCGAGGCCGCCCTCGCTGACCGGCTTGTTCGACAGCGGGTACAGCCAGATGACCGAGACGAGCATCAGCAGCCCGCCGAACAGCGAGTACAGCAGGAACTTCACCGCGGCGTAGGAGCGCTCGCGGGCGGCGCCGCCGCCGTAGTGCCCGATGATGAAGTACACCGGGATGAGCATCGCCTCGAAGAAGACGTAGAACAGGAACACGTCGGTCGCCGCGAAGACGCCGATCATCGCGGCCTCGAGGGACAGCAGCAGCGCGAAGTAGGTCTTCACGGACCGCTTCGCCGGGACGTCCACCCCGCCGGACCGCTCGTCGTCCGTCCAGGACGCCAGCATGACGAGCGGGACGAGGATGACCGACAGCAGGATCAGCACCAGCGCGACGCCGTCGACGCCGAGCGCCCAGTGGATCCCGAACTCCTTGATCCACCAGTACTTCTCGGTGAACTGGAACCGGTCGCCGCCCGCGTCGAAGCCGGCCGCCATACCGATCGAGAGGGCGGCGACGACGAGGGAGACGCCGAACGAGAACCACTTGACGAGCGGCTCGTTGTCGCGCGGCAGCACGCTGACCGCGACGGCGCCCAGCAGCGGCAGCGCGATGAGGACGCTCAGCCAGGGAAAGTCACTCATGACACGTTCACCACCAGGAGGGCGGCCACCACAAGGGCTGCGCCGAAGAACATCGAGAGTGCGTAGGAACGGGCGAAGCCGGTCTGGATGCGGCGGAACCGGCCGGACGTGCCGCCGATGAGGGCGGCGAGCCCGTTGACGGCGCCGTCGACGCCGCGCCCGTCGAGCCAGACCGCGAGCCGGGTCAGCCACTGGCCGGGCCGCATCAGCAGCGACTCGTTGAGGGCGTCGCCGTACAGGTCCTTGCGGGCCGCGACGGTGACGAACGACCCCTTGGGCGCCTCGCGCGGCACGGGACGGCGCCCGTACTGCATCCACGCGATCGCGAAACCGGCGACCATCAGGACGAGGACCACGATGCCCGGCAGCGTGACCCACTTGAACGACTCCGCGTGCGCCGGCTTGCCGGTGACGGGCTCCAGGAAGTCGGAGAACCCGCCGAGGATCAGCCATCCGCCGGCGAAGACCGAGCCGACCGCCAGCAGCATCAGCGGGATCGTCATCACCTTGGGCGACTCGTGCGGGTGCACGCCCTCCTCCCAGCGCTTCTCGCCGAAGAAGGTCATGATCATCACGCGCGACATGTAGTACGCGGTGATGCCCGCGCCGATGACGGCGCAGACGCCGAGGATCGCGCCGGACGTGCCGCCCTTGTCGAACGCGGCCTCGATGATGGCGTCCTTGGTGAACCAGCCGGACAGGAACGGGAACCCGATGATGGCGAGGAACCCGAGCCCGAACGTCACGTACGTCGCCATCATGACGCCGCGCAGCGCGCCGTAGTGGCGCATGTTCACGTCGTCGTTGGTGCCGTGCATGACCGAGCCGGCGCCGAGGAACAGGCCCGCCTTGAAGAAGCCGTGCGCGATGAGGTGCGCGATGGCGAACACGTAGCCGGGCCGGCCGAGGCCGGCGGCGAGCGTCATGTAGCCGATCTGCGACATCGTCGACCCGGCGAGGGCCTTCTTGATGTCGTCCTTGCCGCAACCGATGATCGCACCGGCGAGCAGCGTGGCCGCGCCGACGATCGTCACCACCAGCTGCGCGGTGTCGGACATCTCGAAGATCGGCCCGGACCGGACGATCAGGTAGACGCCCGCGGTCACCATCGTCGCCGCGTGGATGAGCGCCGACACCGGGGTCGGGCCCTCCATCGCGTCCAGCAGCCAGGACTGCAGCGGGAGCTGCGCCGACTTGCCGCACGCGCCGAGCAGGAGCAGCAGCCCGATCGCGGTCGCGGTGCCGGTGCTCAGCTTGGCGGCGAGCCCGGCGTGCTCGGCGCCCGCGCCGAGGATCGGCCCGAAGTCGACGGTGCCGAACGTGGAGAACATCAGCGCGATCGCGATGATCAGCCCCATGTCGCCGACGCGGTTGACGACGAACGCCTTCTTCGCCGCGGTCGCCGCGGTCGGCTTGTGCTGCCAGAACCCGATCAGCAGGTACGAGGCGAGGCCCACGCCCTCCCAGCCGAGGAACAGCACGAGGAAGTTGCCGCCGAGCACCAGCAGCAGCATCGCCGCGACGAACAGGTTCAGGTAGGCGAAGAACCGGCGCCGGTCGGGGTCCTCGGCCATGTAGCCGACGGAGTAGACGTGGATGAGCGAGCCCACCCCGGTGATCAGCAGCACGAAGCTGATGGACAGCGGGTCCACCAGCAGGTCCATGCCGATCTTGAATCCGCCGACGCTGATGAAGTCCCACAGGTGCACGGTGCGGCGGCGCGCGGCGTCGTCGTACCCGAGCATCTGGACGAGCATCGCGACGCCGATGGCGAACGACGCCACCGGCGTCGCCACGCCGAGCAGGTGCCCCCACTTGTCGGTGCGCCGCCCTCCCAGCAGGAGGATCGCGGCGCCCACCAGGGGCAGCGCGATGAGAAGCCAGGACGCGGCCTGGATGCCTTCCGCTTTCATCCCCGACCTCTCAGTACTTCAGCAGGTTCGCGTCGTCCACCGACGAGGACCTGCGGGTCCGGAAGATGGTCATGATGATCGCCAGGCCGACCACGACCTCCGCCGCCGCCACCACCATCACGAAGAACGCGATGATCTGGCCGTCGAGGGTGCCGTGCATGCGGGAGAACGTCACGAACGCGAGGTTCGTGGCGTTCAGCATGAGCTCGACGCACATGAACACCACGATCGCGTTGCGGCGCACGAGGACGCCGAGACCGCCGATGGTGAACAGGATCGCCGAGAGCGCCAGGTAGTGCCCCGGACTCATTGACCAGCCTCGCCTTCACGCTCGTTGGCCGAGCCGCCGCCGGACCCGCCGGCGGCCGGTGTCCCGGCCCTGACGACGCGCGACTCGGCGTCCGCGTCCTTCGCCTCTTCGGTGGCCGCCTTGACCGCGGCGACGTCCTCGTCGACCGCGCCCTGCTCGGTCCCGCCGTACAGGTCGGCGTGGCGCTCGGAGGTGTCGGTGCGGGCCGCGATGACGGGGTTGATCGACAGCTCCGACGGCGTCCCGTCCGGCAGCAGCGCCGGCATGTCGACGGCGTTGTGCCGCGCGTAGGTGCCGGGGCCGGGCAGCGGGCCCGGGTGCGCGCCGGACGCGAACCGCTGCTTGGACAGGTCCTTCTGCGTCGGCTTCGGCTCGGTCCGCTCGCGGTGCGCCAGCACCATCGCGCCCAGCGCCGCGGTGATCAGCAGCGCGCTGGTCGCCTCGAACGCGAACACGTACTTGGTGAACAGCAGCCGCGCGAGGCCGAGGACGTTGCCGTCGGCGTTGGCGGCCTTCAGCCCGGCGGAGTCGCCGAGCGCGGCGTTGCCGAGCCCGGTGCCGAGCAGCACGATGAACCCGATCGCGACGATGACCGCCCAGAACCGCTGGCCCTTGATCGTCTCCACCAGCGAGTCGGTGGAGGTGACGCCGACGAGCATCAGCACGAACAGGAACAGCATCAGCACCGCGCCGGTGTAGACGATCACCTGGACGAACGCCAGGAACGGCGCGTTCTGGATCGCGTACATCGCGGCGAGGCAGAGCATCACGGTCGCCAGCAGCAGCGCCGAGTGCACCGCCTTGCGGACCAGGATCATGCCGAGCGCGGCGCAGACCGACACGACTGCGAGCAGCCAGAAGAAGAACGGCTCACCCGACTGCTTGTCGGCGACGTGCCCGGCCAGCACGTGCGCGGCGGCGAGGTGGTCGGCGGAGAGCGCGGCGCTCACTTGCCCTCACCGCCCTTGGCCGCCTTCTCCCGCTTCACCGCGCTGTCGGCGCTCGCCCGTCCGCCGCCTTCGGCGGGGACGGTCGGCGCCGCGTCCTCGGGCTGGAGGCCGAGGCGGTAGTAGTCCTCCTCGGTGTCGCCGAGCCGCATCTCGTGCGGCGGCGTCTCCATGCCCTCGCGCAGCGGGGCGAGCAGCATGTCCTTGGTGTAGATCAGGCTCTCGCGGCTGTCGTCGGCGAGCTCGTACTCGTTGGTCATCGTCAGCGCCCGCGTCGGGCACGCCTCGATGCACAGGCCGCAGAAGATGCACCGCAGATAGTTGATCTGGTAGGTGCGGCCGTACCGCTCGCCGGGCGAGTACCGCTCGTCCTCGGTGTTGTCGGCGCCCTCGACGAAGATGGCGTCGGCGGGGCACGCCCAGGCGCACAGCTCGCAGCCGATGCACTTCTCCAGGCCGTCCGGCCACCGGTTGAGCTGGTGCCGCCCGTGGAAGCGCGGGGCGGTCGGCTTCTTCACCTCGGGGTACTGAACGGTCTCGCTCTTCATGAACATCTGGTGGAACGAGACCCCGAACCCCTTGACCGGATTCAGGAAATCAGTGAGTCCCACTGGTGACCTCCTCAGAGGCGGATTCGATCGTGGCCGGGCGGGCCGGCTCGTCGCGGGCCCGGCCGTGGTAGTGGGGGGCGTCCATCGGCGGCACCGGGAACCCGCCGGCGAACGGGTCGCCCTGCGGCGCGCCGGGCGCCGGCCGCTCCGCACCCGGGACGATCTCGCCGCCGTCGCCGCCGCGGACCATCTCCCAGACCACCGTGATCACCAGCACCACGGCGATGACCCCGGCGGTGATCCACAGGATCTGCTGGATGTCGTAGCCGTCGTTCTTGAACGCCTTGATGGTCGACACCAGCAGGATCCAGGCCAGCGAGACCGGCATCAGGATCTTCCAGCCGAGCTTCATCAGCTGGTCGTAGCGCACCCGCGGGAGCGAGCCGCGCAGCCAGATGAAGAAGAAGATGAACAGCCACAGCTTGACCAGGAACCACAGCACCGGCCACCAGCCGGAGTTGGCCCCCGACCAGACGGTGGAGATCGGCGCGGGCGCCCGCCACCCGCCGAGGAACAGCGTGGTGGCGAGGGCCGACAGCGTCGCGAGGTTGATGTACTCGGCGAGGAAGAACATCGCGAACTTCAGCGACGAGTACTCGGTGTGGAAGCCGCCGACCAGCTCGCCCTCGCCCTCGGGGAGGTCGAACGGGATGCGGTTCGACTCGCCCATCATCGTGATCACGTAGACCACGAACGACGGGGCGAGCAGCACCGCGAACCAGATGTGGTCCTGCTTGGCGACGATCTCCGAGGTGGACATCGACCCGGCGAACATGAACACCGCGACGAACGACAGCCCCATCGCGATCTCGTAGGAGATCATCTGCGCGGACGAGCGGAGCCCGCCGAGCAGCGAGTACGGCGACATCGACGACCAGCCCGCCAGCACGATCCCGTAGATGCCCATCGACGACATCGCCAGCACCAGCAGCACCGCGACCGGCAGGTCGGTGCCCTGCAGCGCGGTGTGGTGCCCGAAGATCGACACCGTCGGGCCGAACGGGATGATGATGAACGAGATGAACGCCGGCACCGCCGACATCACCGGCGCGAGGACGAACACGACCTTGTCGACCTGGCGGGGGACGATGTCCTCCTTCAGCGCCAGCTTCACGCCGTCGGCCAGGCCCTGCAGCAGGCCCTGGGGCCCGGCGCGGTTCGGGCCGACGCGCAGCTGCATCCGCCCGATGACCCGCCGCTCGACCCACATCGACAGCAGGACGGTCAGCACCAGGAAGACGAAGATGACCAGCACCTTGCCGCCGATCAGCCACCACGGGTCCTTGCCGAACGTGGCGAGGGTGGGATCGGCGGCGGGCGCCGCAAGCGGACTCATCGGGTACCTCCCGCGTTCTCGGTCGGGCGGGCGAGCACCCCGCTCGCGATCTTGACGACGCCGCCCGCCGCCGCGCCCAGGTCCCGGTGGAGCGCGCAGCCCGCCGAGTTCGTCGGCAGCCACACCACCCGGTCGGGCAGGTCGGCGGTGATCTCCAGCGGGAGCGTCACCTCGCCGCGCGGCCCCGACACCGTGACCGCCGCGGTCGCGCCGATCTCCGCCGCGGTCGCGGGCGACAGCCGGGCCACCGCCGCCTTCGCGGTGCCCGCGAGGAACGGCTCGCCGTCCTGCAGCCGGCCCCGGTCCAGCAGCAGCCGCCAGGTCGCCAGCAGCGCCTCGCCCTGCTCGGGGTGCGGCGGCAGCGCCGGCGCGACGTCCGGCGGCTCCGGCCGCTCGCCGCGGTGGGCGCCGAGCTGCGCCAGCTCCCGCCGCGCCGCCTCCGGGCCCGGGAGCCCGAGGTGGACGTCCATCTCGTCGGCCAGCGACTGCAGGACCCGCAGGTCCGACATCTTCCCGGCGGACTTCAGCACGACGTCGAACGGGCGGCCGCGGCCCTCCCAGTCGACGAACGTGCCGGCCTTCTCGGCGACGGCCGCGACGGGCAGCACCACGTCGGCGCGGTCGGTGACCGCGCTCGGCCGCTGCTCCAGGCTCACCACGAACGGGGTGGCGTCGAGCGCCCGCAGCGCCGCGTCCGGGTCGGGCAGGTCGTAGGGGTCGACGCCGCCGACCAGCAGCGCGCCGAGCCGTCCGGCGGCGGCCGCCGCGATGATCCCGGCGGTGTCCTCGCCGGGCCCGGCGGGCAGGTCCGCGACGCCCCAGGCGCGGGCGACCTCCGCGCGCGCCTCCGGGTCGGTGACGGGGCGGCCGATCGGCAGCAGCCCGGGCAGCGCGCCGGCCTCGATCGCGCCGCGCTCCCCGGCCCGGCGCGGCACCCACGCCAGCCGGGCCCCGGTCACCTGCGCCAGCCGGACCGCCGCGGTCAGCGCGCCGGGGCTGGCGGCGAGCCGCTCGCCCAGCATGATGACGGCGCCGGGCGTCTCCAGCAGGGCGCGGACGCCGGCGCGCGACGGGTCGCCGATCAGCGAGCCGAGCGTCTCCGACTCCGAGCCGGGCGCCGTCGCCAGCAGCGTCCCGCCGACCTTCCGCAGGCCGCGCGTCGCGAACGGCGCGATCCCGAACACCTTCAGCCCGTTCTTGCGGAACGCCTTGCGCAGCCGCAGGAACACGATCGGGGACTCCTCCTCCGGCTCGAAGCCGGCGAGGACGACCGCGGGCGCCTTCTCCAGGTCGGCGTAGGACACCTCGATCGGGCGGCCCGCGACGGAGGAGGCGAGGAACCGCGTCTCCTCGTCCGACAGCGGCCGGGCGCGGAAGTCGACGTCGTTGGTGCCGAGCGCGATCCGCGCGAACTTGGCGTAGGCGTAGGCGTCCTCGAGGGTGACCCGGCCGCCGGTCAGCACGCCCGCGGAGCCGCGCGCCGCCGACAGCCCGCGGGCCGCGACGGTCAGCGCCTCCGGCCACGACGCCGGCTCCAGCTCGCCGTCGGCGTTGCGGATCAGCGGGTGCGTGAGCCGCTCGGGGCGCGTCCCGTAGGTGAACGCCCAGCGGCCCTTGTCGCAGTTCCACTCCTCGTTGACCTGCGGGTCGTCCCCGGCCAGCCGGCGGGTGATCTTCCCGCGCCGGTGGTCGGTGCGCAGCGCGCAGCCGGACGCGCAGTGCTCGCAGACGCTCGGCTGCGACACCAGGTCGAACGGCCGGGACCGGAACCGGTACGCGGCGCCGGTCAGCGCCCCGACCGGGCAGATCTGCACGGTGTTGCCGGAGAAGTAGGACTGGAACGGCTTGCCCTCGGCGGTGCCGACCTGCTCCTTCGCGCCGCGGTCGAGCAGGTCGATGAACGCGTCGCCGGCGATCTGGTCGGAGAACCGGGTGCAGCGGGCGCACTGGATGCAGCGCTCCCGGTCCAGCAGCACCTGGCTGGACAGCGGGATCGGCTTGGGGAACGTCCGCTTGGTCTCGACGAACCGGGACTCGCCGCGCCCGTTGGACATCGCCTGGTTCTGCAGCGGGCACTCGCCGCCCTTGTCGCAGATCGGGCAGTCCAGCGGGTGGTTGATCAGCAGCAGCTCCATCACGCCGTGCTGCGCCTTGTCGGCGACCGGCGAGGTGAGCTGGGTCTTGACGACCATCCCGGGCATCACCGTGGTGGTGCAGGACGCCTGCGGCTTCGGCATGCCGCGCCCGTTGCCGGCGTCGGGGATCTCCACCAGGCACTGCCGGCAGGCCCCGACCGGGTCCAGCAGCGGATGGTCGCAGAACCGCGGGATCTGGATGCCGAGCAGCTCGGCGGCCCGGATGATCAGCGTGCCCTTCGGCACCTCGATCTCGAAGCCGTCGATGGTGCAGGAGACCATCTCGACCGGCTTCTCCACCGCCGACTTGTCGTCGGTGACGGTCACTTCGCACCTCCCCAGAGGGTGGACTTGGCCGGGTCGAACGGGCAGCCGCCCTGCTCGAAGTGCTGGAGGTACTCGTCCCGGAACAGCTTGATCGACGAGACCACCGGGCTCGTCGCGCCGTCGCCGAGGGCGCAGAACGAGCGGCCGAGGATGTTGTCGGACAGGTCGAGGAGCGTCTCCAGGTCCTCTTCCTTGCCCTGGCCGGCCTCCAGCCGCTTGAGCATCTGCTTGTACCAGTAGGTGCCCTCGCGGCACGGCGTGCACTTGCCGCACGACTCGTGCGCGTAGAACTCCGACCAGCGCAGCACCGCGCGGACGACGCAGGTCGTCTCGTCGAAGATCTGCAGGGCGCGGGTGCCGAGCATCGACCCGGCGGCGCCGACGGACTCGAAGTCCAGCGGCACGTCCAGGTGCTCGTCGGTGAAGATCGGGGTGGACGACCCGCCGGGCGTCCAGAACTTCAGCCGGTGCCCCGCGCGGATCCCGCCCGCCATGTCGAGCAGCTCCCGCAGCGTGATGCCGAGCGGCGCCTCGTACTGCCCGGGCCGGGTGACGTGCCCGGACAGCGAGAAGATCCCGTAGCCCGCGGACTTCTCGGTGCCCATCGAGGTGAACCAGTCGGCGCCGTTCTCCACGATCGAGGGAACCGATGAGATCGACTCGACGTTGTTGATGACGGTGGGGCCGCCGTACAGGCCCGAGACCGCCGGGAAGGGGGGCTTGAGCCTGGGCTGACCGCGGAACCCTTCGAGGGAGTCCAGCAGCGCCGTCTCCTCGCCGCAGATGTAGGCGCCGGCGCCGGTGTGCACGACCACGTCCAGGTCGTAGCCGGAGCCGAGGATGTCCGTGCCGATGTAGCCGGCCTCGCGCGCCTCGGCGACCGCCTGCTGCAGCCGGCGGATCACGTGCAGCACCTCGCCGCGCACGTAGATGAACGCCTGGTTCGACTTGATGGCGTACGAGCTGATGATGACGCCCTCCACGAGGACGTGCGGGTTCGCCATCATCAGCGGGATGTCCTTGCAGGTCCCCGGCTCGGACTCGTCGGCGTTGACGACGAGGTAGCGCGGGTTCGGGCTCTCGGCGGGCAGGAACCCCCACTTCATGCCGGTGGGGAACCCGGCGCCGCCGCGGCCGCGCAGGCCGGAGTCCTTGACCATCTGGACGATGTCGTCCGGCGCCATCCCGAGCGCCTTGCGCAGCGCCCGGTAGCCGCCCTCGCGCTCGTAGCCCGCGAGGGTGAACGAGTCGGCCTGGTCCCAGTTCTTCGTGAGGATCGGGGTGAGCGTGGTCACTGGTTCCGCCCCTCCTGGCTGCCCGGCTTCACGTCGCCGCCGATCGGCTTGCCCGGCTCGTTGGGCGGCGGATCGGTGATCTCCCGCGCCTGGACCGGCTCCTCGGGCGCCTCCCGGCCGGTGTCGGCGGACGGCGCCTCCCAGCCGCGCTGCTTGGCCAACTCCAGGCCGCGCAGCGACTCGGGCCCGGCCTGCACGCCTTCGTGGGCGCGGCCGTCGGGGAACCCGGCGAGCACCCGGGACGCGTCCTTCCAGCTGCACAGCTTGTTCGGGCCGCGCGAAGGAAGCACTTCCTTACCGGCGCGCAGGTCGTCGACCAGCCGCTTGGCCTTCTCGGGAGTCATGTTGTCGAAGAACTCCCAGTTGACCATCATCACCGGCGCGAAGTCGCAGGCCGCGTTGCACTCGATCCGCTCCAGGCTGACCTTGCCGTCCGGGGTGGCCTCGTCGTGCCCGACCCCGGTGTGCTCGGTCAGCTCCTGCCAGATCTGGTCGCCGCCCATCACCGCGCACAGCGTGTTGATGCACACGCCCACGTGGAACTCGCCGACCGGCTCGTGCTTGTACTGCGTGTAGAACGTCGACACGCCCGTCACCTGGGCCGGCGTGATGCCGAGCTGCTCGGCGCAGAACTCGATGCCGTCCTGCGAGACGTGCCCCTCCTCCGACTGCACCAGGTGCAGCAGCGGGAGCAGCGCCGACCGCGGCTTCGGATACCGGCCGATGATCTGCTTGGCGTCGCGTTCGAGGCGCTCGCGCACCTCCGGTTCGAACGTCATCGGTCCACTCCCCCCATGACCGGGTCGATGCTGGCCACCGCGGCGATGACGTCGGCGACCATGCCGCCTTCGGCCATCGCGGGCACGGCCTGCAGGTTGACGAAGGACGGCTCGCGGAAGTGCACGCGGTACGGGCGGGTGCCGCCGTCGCTGACCACGTGCGCGCCGAGCTCGCCCCGCGGCGACTCGATGTGCGAGTACGCCTGCCCCGCCGGCACCCGGAAGCCCTCCGTCACCAGCTTGAAGTGGTGGATCAGCGCCTCCATCGAGGTGCCCATGATGTGCGCGATGTGCCGGGGCGAGTTGCCCATCCCGTCCGCGCCGATCGCGAGCTGCGCCGGCCAGCCGATCTTCTTGTCCTCGATCATCACCGGGCCCTTGACCCGCTGCAGCCGCTCCACGCACTGCTCGACGATCTTCAGCGACTCCTCCATCTCCTGCATCCGCACGAGATAGCGGCCGTACACGTCGCAGGTGTCCTGCGTCGCGACCTCGAAGTCGTAGGTCTCGTAGCCGCAGTAGGGCTGCGACTTGCGCAGATCCCACGGCAGACCGGTCGCGCGAAGCATGGGGCCGGTGATGCCCAGCGACATGCACCCGGTAAGGTCGAGATACGCGATGTCCCTGGTCCGGGCCAGATAGACGGGGTTGGCGTCCATCAGCTTCCGCATCGCCTGGATCCGCTTGGGCATCCGGTCGAGATAGTCGCGGATCTTGCTGAGCGCACCGCTCGGCAGGTCCTGGGCAACGCCGCCCGGACGGACGTACGCCATGTTCATCCGCAGACCCGTGATCTCCTCGAAGAGGTCAAGGGTGTACTCGCGCTCGATGAAGCCGTTCAGCATGACGGTCGTCGCGCCCAGTTCGAGGCCGAACGTGGCGATGGCGACCAGATGGGAGGAGATCCGGTTCAGCTCCATCATCATCACGCGGATGATCTGGGCCCGTTCCGGCACCTGGTCGGTGACGTCCAGCAGCTTCTCCACGCCCAGGCAGTACGCCGTCTCGTTGAAGATCGGCGCGAGGTAGTCCATGCGCGTGCAGAACGTGGTGCCCTGCGTCCAGGTGCGGTACTCCATGTTCTTCTCGATGCCGGTGTGCAGGTACCCGATGCCCACCCGGCAGTCGTCGACGGTCTCGCCGTCGAGCGTGAGGATCAGCCGCAGGACGCCGTGCGTGGACGGGTGCTGCGGGCCCATGTTGACCACGAGGCGCTCGTCCCCGAGGTCCTCGGCGCCCGCGACGACCTGGTCCCAGTCCTGGCCGTTGACGTCGAACACGCGGCCCTCGGCCGCCTCCTCGGCGGCGTAGGCGTCGTACTCGGTGTACTTCGTGGAGCTCATACGTACGACCGCCTTTCGTCCGGCGGGGGGATCTCCGCGCCTCGGTACTCGACGGGGATGCCGCCGAGCGGGTAGTCCTTGCGCTGCGGATGGCCGACCCAGTCGTCGGGCATCTCGATGCGGGTGAGGGCCGGATGACCGTCGAAGACGATCCCGAAGAAGTCGTAGGTCTCGCGCTCGTGCCAGTCGCACGTCGGGTACACCGGCACCAGCGACGGGACGTGGGGGTCGGCGTCCGGGCAGGTGACCTCGAGCCGCACGCGCCGGTTGTGGGTGATCGACAGCAGGTGCACGACCGCGTGCAGCTCGGCGCCCTCGTCCTTCGGGTAGTGCACGCCGGAGACGCCGGAGCACAGCTCGAAGCGCAGCGTCGGCTCGTCCCGCATGGTGCGCGCGACGTCCAGGAGCCGCTCGCGCTTGACGAAGAACGTCAGCTCGCCGCGGTGCACGACGACGCGCTCGATCGCGTCGCCGAAGTCGGGGAGCGCGCGCTCCAGCTCGTCGGCGATCTCGTCGAACTCGCCGGCCTCGGCGGCGCCGCCGGGCCCGCCGTAGGGGCGCGGCGCGGTGACCTTCGGGCTCTGCCGGATGACCAGCCGCCCGTATCCGGAGGTGTCGCCGGTCGTCTTGGCGCCGAACATGCCCGTGCGGGCGATCGGCTGCTCGCGGCGCTCCTCCTCGGCCTGCGCGGGCAGCTGGTCGGCGCCCTGCTCGGCCCTCTGCTCAGGGTTCTCGGAAGACATCTAAACCGTTCCTTGTCCCAGCAGCGGCAGCTGGCGGCGCTTGGCCTCTTCCAGCTCGACGATCTGCTTCTTGCGCTGCGGGCCGAGCTTGGTGTTCTGGATCTTGTCGTGCAGCTTGAGGATCGCGTCCAGCAGCATCTCCGGCCGCGGCGGGCAGCCGGGCAGGTAGATGTCCACCGGGACGATGTGGTCGACGCCCTGCACGATCGCGTAGTTGTTGAACATGCCGCCGGACGAGGCGCACACGCCCATCGCGATGACCCACTTGGGCTCGGTCATCTGGTCGTAGATCTGCCGCAGCACCGGGGCCATCTTCTGGCTCACCCGGCCCGCGACGATCATCAGGTCGGCCTGCCGCGGCGTCGCGGAGGCGCGCTCCATCCCCCACCGGGAGAAGTCGTGCCGCGGGTCGCCGGTCGCCATCATCTCGATCGCGCAGCACGCCAGGCCGAACGTCGCCGGCCACACCGAGCTCTTGCGCGCCCAGCCCGCGACCTGCTCGACCGTCGTCAGCAGGAACCCGCTGGGGAGTTTCTCCTCAAGACCCATGTCAGTCCCACTCCAGACCGCCGCGACGCCAGATGTAGGCGTAGGCGACGAGAACGGTGACGATGAAAAGGACCATCTCCACGAGGCCGAACATGCCCATGTGGTCGAAGGCGACGGCCCACGGGTACAGGAAGATGATCTCGATGTCGAAGACGATGAACAGCATCGCCGTCAGGTAGTACTTGACGGGGAACCGCCCGCCGCCGACCGGCTGCGGGGTCGGTTCGATGCCGCATTCGTAGGCGTCCAGCCGCGCGCGGTTCCAGCGCTTCGGGCCGGTGAGCGAGGCCATCGCCACCGAGCCGACGGCGAAGACGGCGGCGAGCGCTCCCAGCACGATGATCGGAACATAGAGATCCATGTCTCTACCGCCCCTCCTCGGTACGTACGACGCTGTACGGGGCGCGGGGTCCGGGGCCGGACCGGCGCGCCTCGGCGGCGTGACCCTTCGCACGCTCGTGAAAATTCTCACGAGCACGGGTCGCCACCCTAGCCAAGGTGATCAATAGCACTCCCCTCAGGGGGTCGGGTAATGCACTGTAGTCCGCTCACCTGCGACTTCGCGGCGAACAGCGATATCTGCGGGAGCATCCGGAACTCGCTCATGCCGCCGGCGCCACCTTCTGCATCGCGTTGATGACCCGGTCCATCGCGTCGCCGCCCTTCGGGTCGGTCAGGTTGGCGAGCAGCTTGAGGGTGAACCGCATGAGGGTGGGGTGCGGCAGGCCGTGCGCGGTCAGGAACTTCATGATCCGCGGGTCGCCGATGGCCTGCACGAACACGCGGGCCAGTGTGAAGTAGCCGCCGTGCTCGTCCTTCAGGATGCGCGGGTACTCGTACAGGGTCCGCTCGCGCTGCGCAGGGGTGCGCCGGGCCAGTGCCTGCACCATGATGTCAGCGGCCAGCCGGCCGGACTCCAGCGCGTAGTCGATGCCCTCGCCGTTGAACGGGTTGATCATGCCGCCGGCGTCGCCGACCAGCAGCATCCCGCGGGTGTAGTGCGGCTGCCGGTTGAAGCCCATCGGCAGCGCCGCGCCGCGGATCTTCGAGGTCGCGTGCTCCTCGTCGAACTGCCAGTCCTCCGGCATCTGCGCGCACCAGCGCCGCATCATGCCCCGGTAGTCGACGTTCTGGAACGCCTTGCTGGTGTTGAGCAGGCCGAGCCCGACGTTGGACGTGCCGTCGCCGACGCCGAACACCCAGCCGTAGCCGGGGAGCAGGCGCTCGCCGTCCCACAGTTCGAGCCACGCCTCCATGTACTCGTCGTCGTGGCGCGGCGTCTGGAAGTAGCGCCGGACGGCGACGCCCATCGGGCGGTCCTCGCGGCGGCGCAGGCCCATCGCCAGCGACAGCCGGGTGGAGTTGCCGTCGGCCGCGACGACCAGCGGCGCGTGGAACTCGACGTCCTC
This sequence comes from Spirillospora sp. NPDC000708, assembly GCF_040299565.1. NCBI lineage: Bacteria > Bacillati > Actinomycetota > Actinomycetes > Streptosporangiales > Thermomonosporaceae > Spirillospora > Spirillospora sp. NPDC000708. The sequence goes on along the minus strand of NZ_JBEPCJ010000018.1, from coordinate 35,361 downwards.
GTCCTCGTACCGGGCGGTGACGCCCTTGATCCGGTCGGTGCGCTCGTCCAGGATCGGGCCGGTCACGGTGCAGCCCTGCAGCAGCCGGGCGCCGGCCTTCGCGGCGTGCTCGGCGAGCAGCTGGTCGAGGTCGGTGCGCTTGCGGACCAGGCCGAAGTCGGGGAAGCTCGCGAGCTCCGGCCAGGGCAGCTCCACCTTCACGCCGCCGCCGTAGATGCGCAGCCCCTTGTTGCGCCCCCAGCCGGGGTCGTTGATGTCGACGCCCATCCCGATGAGCGCGCGGACCGCGCGCGGGGTGAGGCCGTCGCCGCAGATCTTGTCGCGCGGGAAGGTGGCCTTCTCCAGCAGGAGCACGTCCAGCCCGGCCTGCGCGAGCCAGTAGGCGGTCGACGATCCGGCGGGGCCTGCCCCGACGACGATCACGTCCGCGTGTCGGGTGGAGTCGGTCACGGCGTTCCTCTTTAGCTCGTTCGCTTGTGAAGTACTTCACAAGGATCCGGTGGGGAGTCTATTCCTTTATCACGACCGGTGGGTACTTCTGGGCCGGTTCAGTTTTGGACCGGTCCCGTACCCGCCGGGCGGGCGATCAGCCGGGGTTGATCGCATGGTGCATCGCCGCCACCCCGAAGGTGAGATCGCGCCAGCGCACCTTCGTCCAGCCCGCGTCCTGGACGAGCCGGGCCAGCGCCGCCTGGTCGGGCCAGGCGAGCGTCGACTCGGCGAGGTAGCGGTAGGAGTCGGGGTTGGAGCTGACCCGCGCCAGCAGCGGCAGACCGTACTTCAGGTGCGCCTTGTGGCCGAGCGCGAGCAGCGGGTTCGGCGGATGGCTGACCTCGCAGATCAGCAGCCGGCCGCCGGGCTTGGCCACCCGCCGCAGCTCGCGCAGCGCCCGCCCGGTGTCGGCGACGTTGCGCAGCCCGAAGGAGATCGTCACCGCGTCGAAGGAGCCGTCCGCGAACGGCAGCCGCAGCGCGTCGCCGGCCGCGAAGCGCAGCCGCGGCACGCCCGCCTGCCGGCGCACCCCCACCCGGAGCATGCCGAGGGAGAAGTCGCACGCCACGGTCTGGGCGCCGGCCTCGGCGAACGGCACCGAGGACGTCCCGGTCCCGGCCGCGAGGTCGAGGATCCGCTCGCCCGGCCGCGCGTCCAGCGCCCGGACGGCCGCCCGCCGCCAGCGCCGGTCCTGCCCGCCCGTCATCAGCGTGTTCAGCAGGTCGTACCGCTCTGCGGTGCCGTCGAACATCGCCGCCACGTCGGCGGGCTTCTTATCCAAGGAGGCGCGGGTCATGGGGCCAGCCTATTGCCGCCCCGCGCGCGCCATCGAGGCGCCCGTGCGGTACCGGGCTACGCGTCCTCGCGGGTCTTCGCGCGCTGCAACCGGTCGCGCTGGGCGCTCAGGCCGGAGGTCACCGCGGCCGACATCCGGTCGCGCTGGCCGGACAGCAGGACGAAGCTGACGATGCCGCTGATCAGCAGCGCCAGCAGCAGGAGCAGGAACCCGCGGGCCCCGAACAGCGCGAGCACGCCGGCCGTGGCCGCGAAGATCGCCAGCCGGCCGGCGGTGTAGAGCAGTACGGAACGCATGACCCCTCGAGATTACCCCCGGCTGTGTTGTGCCAGGGGAGCGACCCCCTGGAACCCCCGTCACGGTCGACAGGCCGTTTCCCGCTCCGCTGGAGCTCCGCGCGAAACGGCCTGCCGACCGGCGGGCAGGCCCGCTGCGCTCGCTGCACTCGCTCCGCGTGCCCGCCCGTGGCGATCTTCCTCGCGGGTTACTTGAGGACGTCCAGGAAGAGGGCGGGGTCGACGTTGCCGCCGGAGAGGACGGAGACGTAGGTGGTGCCGGCGGGGAGTTCGGCGCGGTGGTAGAGGAAGGCGGCCGTGGCGACGGCGCCGGCGGGCTCGGCGATGAGGCGGGCCTCGCGGGCGAGGCGGCGCATGGTGCGGCGGATCTCGTCCTCGGTGACGGCGATCATGCCGTCGACGTGCTCGCGCATGTGCGCGAACGGCAGGGCGCCGACGCGCTGGACGCGCAGGGCGTCGGCGATGGTGCGGCCGGTCTTCTCGGCGTCCCAGGCGACGGGCCGCCCCTCGCGCATCGAGTCGCGGGCGTCGGCGGCCAGCTCGGGCTCGACGCCGATCACCTTCGCCTCGGGGCGCAGCGCCTTCACGGCGGCGGACACGCCGGCGATCAGGCCGCCGCCGCTGACCGGGACGAGCACGACGTCGACGTCCGGGCGGTCGCGGACGGTCTCCAGCCCGACGGTGCCCTGGCCGGCGATGACGCGGGCGTCGTCGTAGGGCGGGACGAGGGTGAAACCGTGCGCGGCGGCGAGCTTGGCCGCGGTCTCCTCGCGGGCCTCGGCGGTCGGCTCGACGTAGACGATCTCGGCGCCGAGCGCGATGCAGGCGTCCACCTTCACGCCGGGGGTGGTGTGCGGCATGACCAGCACGGCGGGGATGCCGAGCGCGCGGGCGGTGTAGGCGACGGCCTGGGCGTGGTTGCCGCTGGAGTGGGTGACGACGCCGCGCTCGCGCTCCTCCTCGGGCAGTCCCGAGATGGTGCTGTACGCGCCGCGCAGTTTGAACGCTCCGATCGGCTGCAGGGACTCCGCCTTCACCAGCAGTTCCGTCCCGTCGCCCGGCCCGGGGAACGGGACCAGCGGCGTGCGCACGGTGACGCCGGCGAGGCGTTCGGCGGCGCGCTCGATCTCCGGCAGCGAGACAAGATCGGACATGGTCACGAGGGTATGGGGTGGCGGCCACCGCCGCACGCGCGCACGGTGCGGCGCGGTGCCGACGCTTTCGCCGGCGCGTTCGCCCGGCGCCGGCACCGAGCGGCCATCGGCCTGTCAAGGGCCCGTTTCCAGCGTGACACGGCAGGTCAAGTGTGGTGTGCGAGGCCGCGGAGGCCCAGGTGGCGGGCACCGACCGTCATCGCCGCTGCTCGGCGAATTACGGAGCGTGATGTTTTCCGAAAACAAGGGAGAAATCGGTCTTGACCCGCCACACTGTTAAACAGTCCACCCGCGCCGAGAGCGGGACAAAGGGGGAGAGAAAACGTGGAGAGCACGAGCGAGCGCCTGCTGACCCCAGGGGAAGTCGCCGCCCTCTTCCGGGTCGATCCGAAAACGGTCACCCGGTGGGCCGCGGCCGGCCGGATCAGCAGCATCCGCACTCCCGGCGGCCACCGCCGCTTCCGGGAGTCCGAGGTCCACGCGCTGCTGCGCGGGGAAGAGCCGGTCGCCGAGCACTCGGTTCACTGACCCCGGCGAAACAGGCCGGGGGCGCGCGGGTCGTCCCACCCCGAGAAGGACCGGACCCGACGACGCCGGCCAGGGGACGCGGAGGGCCGTCCCCCCTCGGAAGGCACTGACCCCGGCGACACCGGCCGGGACGCACGGGGGTGCGCCCCCGCCTCGGAACCGCCCGGACCGCCGCCCTCCCGCGGCCGGTCCACCAGCCCGGGCGGCCGGGGCAGCGCGATGATCCGGCACGGCTACTCCTCCGCCTCGCCGTCCCGCCACTCCTCGAACCTGCGCGCCAGCTCGGCGTCCTCGTCCCGCCACCGGCGGCGCCTGTCCTCCAGCTCCTCCTCGGTCAGCGACTGGCCAAGGAGCCGGTCGTAGTCGGGATCGCCGGGCCCGATCTCCACGTAGGCGTCGGCGATGATCCGCCCGCCCCGCTCCCGCTCCGCCCCGTCGTGACCCGCGCCCACCGCGTCGTCGCCCGGGTCGGCGAGGACGCTGTGGGGCACCCGGAGCGTGCCGTCGGGGAGCCGGATCACGTACATCGTCGATCACCTTCGGAGTCCATCGCCTTCGCCGGCATCACGGGGTCCTAGATGCCGTATCTGCGGTTGAAGAAGAGCATGACTTCCAGTGCCGTCCTGATGTTGCCGGCGAGCATATCGACCAGCGCGGGCCGCTGCCGGGACGAGATCGCGGCGAACGCGTCGGCGAAGAACTCGCGCCGCCCGAGCGCGTCGGGCTGCCGGTGGAAGTCGCTGGCCAGGTGCGGGCGGCACAGCTCGTACAGCTCCCGGAAGGCGGGGCTGTCGGAGGTCCAGCCGCCGGACTCGCCGTCGATGTCGTCGAGCGCGTGCCCGACCTCGTGCAGCATCACGTCCGGGGTCGGCGACGGCCGGTCCCCCACGATGATCTTGCGGTCGCCGTAGGCGCCGGCGCAGATGTCCCAGGTGGCGCGGCCGGACGGCAGCGGGCGGTCGCGCAGGTGGCCCATGTCGTCGAGCTGCGGGACGCCGCCGGGCCCGACGTAGATGCCGTCGAGGCCGCCCGCGAGCTTCTCCTTGAGCGGCTCCGGCAGCGACGCGAGGCTGTCGACGGCCCGGATCACCTCCGGCGGCGGCGGGCCCTGCCGCGCGTCCCACTGCCGGTGCAGGACGCTCTCCAGCACGCCGCAGTGCCGCCGGCCGTCGGCCGCGTGCGGCATGCCCGGCGGGTACGGCTCGACGCGCAGCACGTCGTCGAGCTCGAAGTCGCTCCACGCGTAGTCGCCGGGGCGGGGGCGGCCCGCGCCGCGCCGCCCGTACCGCCCCTTCTGCGCCTCGGCGGCGTCCGGGCGGTCGGCGCCGGGGGCGAGCGCGAAGTCGTCGTCGCGGCCGGCCTTGCGGAACCGGCCGAACCGGTCGCGGGGCTGGTTGCTGCGCGGCCGGAGATGCCCGGGCTCCGGGCGCCGCTCCGCGTCCGGCGGCGACGGCGCGTAGCCCGTGTCGTCCCCGCGGACCGCGCCGTCCCCGCGGGCCGCGGAGCCCCGGGGCGCCTCCCGATTCCTGAGCTCCCGGGGCTTTCGGTGGATGCCTTTGAAGCGCATCGGGCTCCTCTGTCAGCGGGGCCCGCGGAGTCGCCGAGCGAGAGGGCCCCCGAGGCAGGGTAAGCCGCAACCCGACACGGCGTCATCCCCGCGAGTCACCACGGAACGGGCGGGCGCGGATGTGCGAGGACCGCGGCACCCGCCGGAACGGTGGCCGCGGTCCTCGATGACCTGCTCGTGACGTGCTCGGGGAGCGCGCTCAGGCGTAGGAGTGCATGCCCGAGAACATGTAGTTGACGCCGAAGAAGTTGAACAGCAGGCAACCGAAGCCGATCAGCGACAGGATCGCCGCCTTGCGGCCCTTCCACCCGGCCGTCGCGCGCGCGTGCAGGTAGGCGGCGTAGACGATCCAGGTGACGAACGACCAGACCTCCTTGGGGTCCCAGCCCCAGTACCGGCCCCACGCCTCGTCGGCCCAGATGGCGCCCATGATGATGGCGGCCGTCCAGATCGGGAAGGCGAACGTCGTCACCCGCATCGACAGCCGGTCGAGGTCCTCGGCGGACGGGATGCGCGACAGCATCCCGCCGCCCACCCCGGCCTCGCTCGCCTCCGCGCGGGACTTCAGCAGGTACAGGATGGTCGCGGCGCCCGCCACCGTGAACGAGCCCGTCGCGATGATCGCGGCGGTGACGTGGATCGCGATCCAGTACGAGTTCAGCGCCGGGCTGACCGGGCCGGCCGAGTCGTACAGCCAGATGTTGTCGACGCCGAGCGCGATCACCACGGCGGCCATCACGAACGCGCCGAGGAACCGCGCCTTGTAGCGCAGCGCCACGATCATGAACGCGGTCACGGCGGCGAACGACAGGGCCGTCATGAACTCGTACATGTTGCCCCACGGCCAGCGGTGCACCGCCAGCCCGCGGGTCACCAGGATGCCGAGATGCGCCACCCAGCCGAGCACGTTCAGCAGGACCGCCAGCCGCGCCCATTCGACCCGCTGGCGCTCCGGCTCCGCGTCCCCGTCCGCGGCGGCCGCCGCGCCGGCCGGCCCGGCGTCCTCGACGGTCTCGGCGCCCGCGGCGCCGACGAGCACCTTCGCCTCGGCCCGCTCCTCGGCCACCGCCGCGGAGCGGCGGCCGAAGCCGAGATCGGCCGCGTAGGCGACCAGCGCGACGATGTACATCACCACGGTGGTCAGCATGAGCTTGTCGCTCAGGTTCGCGAGGTCGGCGTTGCTCACCTCGTCACTCCTTCGGTTCGGTTGCCGACCCGGAACCCCGATCGGCGCCGGGTTCCGCTTCGGACCCGTTCTGTTCTGGCGCGGCCTCGTCCTTGACGGGCTCGTCCTGCACGGCCTTGTCCTGGACGCCCTCGTCCTGGACGGACCCGGCCTTCTCGGCTTCCGGTTCGGTGCCCGGGTCGGTGTCCGGTTCGGCGCCGGGGCCGCGCAGGGCGGTCACGATGTCGTCGAACTCCGAGGTCGGGTTGCCGAGCGTGAGGCCGCCGACCTCCACCACCGTACGCCCGCCCTCTCCGGCGCTCGCACGGACCCACACCCTGCGGCGCCGGACGAGGAACGAGGTCGCCACGCCCAGCACCGCGAGCACCGCCGCGATCAGCGCGGGGATGCGACCGGGGTCGTGGTTGACCGACAGCGTCGCGTACTCCGCCATCCCGTCGAAGGTGATCGAGCCCGCGTTGCCGGGGAGCTTGAAGGTCTCGCCCGGCTCCAGCAGCTTCTCCCCGCCCTTGATGGGCTGGAGCGTCTTGCCGATGCCCTCCAGCTTGTACACCGACTGCGGGGTGCCGGAGTCCAGTCCGAGGTCGCCCTTGAACGACGACAGGGTGATGACGGGCCGCAGCGCGCCGGGGAACGCCGACACGATCTGCTTGCCGTCCTCGCTGGCGACCGCGGTCGGCCACAGGATCGCGTAGAACGCGAGCTGCTCGGGCTCGGCGTCCGGGACCTTGATGACGCCCTCGGACGTCAGGTTGCGCGGCTCCATCGCCAGGAACGGGACGGCGTCCTGGAAGGCGACGTTCCCCTTGGCGTCCTTCACGGTGAACTTCGGCGCGTAGCCGTGGCCGAGCAGGTACACCTTCGTGCCGCCGACCTTCAGCGGATGGTTGAGCCGCAGGTCGTACTTCTTGTCCTTGCCGGACGGCTTGTCCCGGTAGTGGATCCAGGCGTCGAACGCCGTGGCCTGCCCGCGCTTGTCGCCCGACACCTCGTACTTGGCCCTGAAGTCGTCCAGGCTGACGGTGAACGGGGAGAGGTCGCCGTCCTTGAACAGCCGGCCGGGGGTGAACTCGTCGTACTGGCCGAGCGAGTTCGCGAACGTCTTGCCCTCGGTGATCAGCACGCTGCCCCGGTAGCCGAACATGTTGCCCGCGCCGAGCGCGAACAGCAGCCCGAGCAGCGCCAGGTGGAAGACCAGGTTGCCGGTCTCCCCCAGGTAGCCCTTCTCCGCGGCGGCCGCGCCGCCCGACACGTCCACCCGGAACCTGCGGCCGCGCAGCACCTTGCGCGCCTCGGCGAGGACGTCCTCGGGCGCGTCGTCCGTCTCGTACGACACCGACTGCGGCAGCCGTTCGAGGTTGCGCGGCGCCGCGGGCGGGCGGGCGCGCATCGACTGGTAGTGCTTGACGGCGCGGGGGACGACGCAGCCCGCCAGCGACACGAACAGCAGGATGTAGATCGCCGCGAACCAGGGCGCGGCGAACACGTCGAACAGCGAGAGCTTGTCGAAGAACGGGCCGAGCGTCTTGTGGTCGGACAGGTACGCCGCGACCTTCTCCGGCGCCTGCCCGCGCTGCGGCAGCGCCGACCCCGGCACCGCGCCCAGCGCCACCAGGAACAGCAGGATCAGCGCCGTGCGCATCGTGGTGAGCTGCCGCCAGCCCCAGCGCAGCCAGCCCAGCGGGCCGATGCCCCTGGGCCGCGGCACCTCCTCGGGCGCCTGCCGCGCGGCGGGCGCCTCCGTGCCGGTCTCGATGTCCTTGATGTCGCTCATATCAATGCCTCTGCCGATCCGTCGGCCTCACAGAACCGGCTCGAAGCCGCTGATCCACGACTTCAGTTCGATGTTCAGTTCCCCCCACAGGCCGCTCACCAGCAGCACCCCGATGAGGACGAGCATCCCCCCGCCGATCCGCATGACGAGGGGGTAGTGCCGCTTGACCGCGCCAAACGCGCCGAGCGCGCGGCGGTAGGCGATCGCCGTCACCACGAACGGCACGCCCAGCCCGGCGCAGTACGCCAGCGACAGCAGCGCGCCGCGGGTGGCGCTCGCCTCGCTGATCGCCAGCGACTGCACGGCGCCGAGCGTCGGCCCGATGCACGGCGTCCAGCCGAGCGCGAACAGGGCGCCGAGCAGCGGCGCCCCGGCGAGGCCAGCCGACGGGAGCCGGCCCGACTTCATCGTCCGCTGCAGCCCCGGGATCAGGCCCATGAACGCCAGCCCGAAGACGATCGTGACGATGCCGAGCACGCGGGTGATCTGGTCCTGGTACTCCAGCAGCCAGCGGCCGAGGCCGCCGAACGCCACCCCGTAGCTGACGAACACCACGCTGAAGCCCGCGACGAACAGCAGCACGCCGGACAGCAGCCGGCCGCGCCGCTGCTCGGCGAGGTCCGCGCCGGTCATCCCCGTCACGTACGACAGGTAGCCGGGGACGAGCGGCAGCACGCACGGCGACAGGAACGAGACGAGCCCGGCGAGCGCCGCCAATGGCGCCGCCGCCACCAGCGACCCGCTCGTCACCGTCTCGTCAACGTTCACCGCGCCGCGCTCATTTTTCCGCGAGCACCTTCGCGACCAGCGGGTTCAGCTTGGAGTAGGTGGTGGCGCCGATGATGCGCGCCGCGATCCTCCCCTGCCGGTCCAGGACGAGGGTGCTGGGGACGGCGCTCGGCGGCACCTCGCGGAACGCGAGCGTGACCTGGCCGTCCCCGTCGAACACGCTGGGGTAGCCGACCTTGAACTTGCGCTCGAACGCCTTGGCGTTGTCCTTGGCGTCCTTGAAGTTGACGCCGAGGAACTCCACGCCCTTCGCCTTGTTCTCGGTGTAGATCTGCTGCAGCGACGGCGCCTCGCCGCGGCAGGGCGCGCACCACGACGCCCAGAAGTTGACGACGGCGACCTTGCCCTTGAGGGAGTCGAGCCGGAACGCCTGCCCGTCGAGCGTTTGCCCGGTGACCTCTTGGAGGCTCTTACGCCGGTCGGGCTGGTACTGGGTGACGTTGCCGTCGCCCGCGATGAACCGGTTGTCGTTCCCGTCCGGGCCGCTCTTGGCCGAACCGGTTCCCGCGCAGCCGGCCAGCAGCCCGCAGAGCGCGACGGCACCGGCCGCCGCGCGCGCATGGGAGATTCGGGGGCTCAACGGACCCTCCTACTACTACAGGACGTAGTACACAACTTAGCGGTGCGGTCAGGCACCCGCGACACTGGGGCCCTTCGCGATCCCCTCGGCGGGCTCGTGGTAGCCGACGTCCACGAGCCTGCTGCCCTCGAACGTGAGGCTGGTCACGCTGGCCAGCGCGCACTCGCGCCGGTTCGGGTGGTGCCAGAGGCGGCGGTGCTCGGCGTGCAGCCGCAGGATCCAGATCGGCAGCTGGTGGCTGACGCACACCGCCTCGTGGCCGCGCGCCGCCTCCCGCGCCCGGATCACGGCCGCGCGCATCCGCGCCGCGAGCTCCTTGTACGGTTCACCCCACGACGGGCGGAACGGGTTCACCAGGTGGCGCCAGTGCTCGGGGCGGCGCAGCGAGCCCGGCCCCACCCCGAAGGTCAGCCCCTCGAAGTGGTTCTCCGCCTCGATCAGCCGATCGTCCACCGTCACGGGCAGGTCGAACGAGTCGGCCAGCGGCGCGGCGGTCTCCAGCGCCCGCTGCATCGGCGAGGAGAACAGCGCGGTGACGTCCCGGTCGGCGAACCACTTGGCGGCGGCCTTGGCCATGAGGACGCCGTCCTCGCTGAGCCGGTAGCCGGGCAGGCGGCCGTACAGGACGCCTTCGGGATTGTGCACCTCACCGTGCCGCAGCAGGTGAACGATCGTCGTGTCACTCATCGCTCGTTAGGCTACCTAGACGAACCACCTACCTCGGCCCCGGCCCGTCGCCCCGCCCTCCGCGCGGGCGATCCGCTCCGAAGCGCCGGCGCCGCCGCGCCGGTGCCGCGCCAGTGCCGCTTCAGTACCGGGCCGCCGACCGGACGTACGCGGCGATGCGCGCGGCGACCCGGTCCAGCTCGGCCTTGGTGATCTTCGTGTCCTGGGCGGCCTGGACGAACCAGTAGGTGAAGGCGGCGTCGCACATGTCGGCGCGCGACGCCGGCGCCAGGCAGCCGACCGGGTTCGGCAACCCGTTGGAGCCCATGGTGGCCATGGTCACCGACACGTAGGGCGACGGCGGCGACTGCCCGTTCGGGAGCTCGACCCCCAGCATCAGCCGCAGCGCGGGCACCCCGGTCGGGACGTCCTGCCGCGCCCGCACGTCCGACGTGCAGTCGCCCAGGTCCCGCTTCGCCTTCGCGCCCTCCGGGGAGTTCGGGAAGTACATGCAGACCTGCGAGGCGATGTTGCCGACGGATCCCTGCCAGTTCTGCGAGATCTGGAGCGTGCCGGCGTCGCCGATCGTGTTGTAGCCGGCGTTCGCGCCGAGGGATCCCGAGCAGGAGGCCGAGGCGGGCCCGATCAGGTACCCGCCCTGGTCGACGCGGTAGACGGCGGCGTCCTTCGGCAGCTTCACCTGCTCGGGGAGGCGGACCTGCGCGGGGCCGGGCGACGGTGTCGTCCTCCGGCCGCCGGCGTCGGTGGTGGGGCAGCCGCGGACGGCCGCGACGGCCGCGACGGGCCGGGTCCTCGTGGGGCGCGGCGCCGGGTCGTCGCCGCCGAACTGCTGGACCGCGATGGCGCCGGCGCCGACGACCACGGCCGTCCCGGCGGCGGCCGTCGCGATGCCGCCCGCGCTGCCGAAGAACGCCTTGATCGCGCTCGCCACACCGATCTTGCCGGCCGCGTGGCCGGCGGCGGCCTGCCCGGCCGCGTGCCCGGCGGCCTGACCGGCGGCGTGCGCGGCGCCCTGCGCGGCGGCGGTCCCGGCCGCGGACGCGGCGCCCGGGACGATCCACGCGGCCAGCGGGAACAGCGCCGCGAGCGCGACGGCGGACGCGGCGAGCGCACGGACCCCGCGCGACTCCCAGTCCGGCCCGTACGCCTCCCGGGCGGTCCGCTCCAGGTCGTCGACGAACGCGGCGGCGCCCGGCGGGCGGTCGGCGGGGTCCTTCGCCATGCCCCGCGCGACGAGGTCGCGGAGCGGTTCGGGGACGGTCTCGACCGGCACGGGGCCGGTGAGGTGCGCCCGCATCAGCTCGGCGCGGCCGCCGCCGAACGGCCGTCGGCCGCTGACGCACTCGACGAACACGCAGGTCGCGGAGTACACGTCGGACGCGGGCGTGGCGGTGTGCCGGTCCCACTGCTCGGGCGCCATGTAGTACGGGGTGCCGGCGCCGCCCGCCTCCTGCCCGGCGGGGGCCGCGATGCCGAAGTCGACGAGGCGGCTCCGCCCGTCCGCCGGGACGACGACGTTCGCGGGCTTGTAGTCGCGGTGCACGACGCCGAGGGCGTGGGCGGCGGCGAGGCCGAGCAGCGAGCCCTTCAGCACCGACAGCGACGCCTCGGGGCCGAGCGCCCCGTGCCGGGCGAGCAGCTCCTTGAGCGACACCCCGTCGACGGCCTCCATGATGATCGCGGCACCGCCGGGGCCCTCGACGAGGTGGAAGAGGCGGGCGACGTGCGGGCTCTCGGCCCGCCCCAGCATCCGGGCCTCGTGCCGCAGCCGCTCCCGCTCGGCCTCGCTCGCGGACGCGTTCAGGTACTTGATCGCGACGGGGGTGCCGGACGGCTCGTGCCGGGCGAGCACGACGCGTCCCTGGGCGCCCGCGCCCAACTCCCGCACCTCGGTGTAGCCCTCGACCCGCCAGCCGCTCAACGCGCCCTCCCGCCATGATCGCGAAGAACGTACCGAATCGGGCGCGGTGCGGCGAACCGGCGGCTTCGAGGCGAAGAGCGGGCGGGAAACGTCAGGCGGCGCGCTCGGCGGACGCGGGGACGCCGGCGCGCAGCGCGGTCACGACGGCGCGGATCGCGGGACGGCGCGCGGCCTCCTCCCGCCAGACGGCGTACACGCGGCGGGTCAGCGGCTCGGCGAGCGGCACGATCGCGACGCCCGGCGGCACGTCGCAGCGGCCGAGGCGGGGCAGGATCGCGTTGCCGAGGCCGGCGGCGACGAGCGCGAGCTGCGTCGCGAACTCGTAGGCCATGTGCTCGATGCGGGGCTCGCTGTCGATGGCCCGCAGGGTGCGCAGGAGCCAGTCGCAGCAGATGCTGTCCGGCACGGAGCTGATCCACGGGTCGCCGGCCAGTTCCTTCAGGTCGACGCTGGTGCGGCCGGCCAGCGGGTGCCCGGCGGGCAGCGCGACGTCGGCGACGTCCTCGCAGATGGCGCCCTTGTGCAGGCCCTCGGGCAGTGGGAGCGGCTCGTTGCTCCAGTCCTGGACGACGGCCATGTCGAGGTCGCCGCGCAGGACGAGGGGCATGCTGTGCAGCGGGTCCTCTTCGCGGACCAGGACGTGCAGGTCGGGGTGCTGGGCGCGGAGCGGCGGCAGCGCCTGCGGCATCAGCCCGCGCACGGCGGTGGGGAACGCGGCGATGGTCAGCTGGCCGACGACCGAGCCGCGGTGCGCCTCCAGGTCGGCCTGGGCCTGCTCGACGAGGGACAGGATCCGCTCGGCGTGCCCGACGAGCAGCTCGGCGGCGTCGGTGAGCCGCACGCCGCGGCCGTTGCGCTCGAGCAGCTTCTGCCCGGTCTCCCGCTCCAGCTTGGCGAGCTGCTGGGAGACCGCGGAGGTGGTGACGTGCAGCACGTCGGCGGCGGCGCTGACCGAGCCGTAGGTGGCGACGGAGTGCAGGGCGCGCAGCCGTTCGAGATCGAGCATGTAGCAATTCTAAAACGAGAAGTCGACAGATTCTAGCTTGTCCTAAAACAAGGCCGCGGCGGACGATCGGGGCATGAGACCGCGCCACGTCCTGCTGGCCACCCTGATCGCCGCGATCTGGGGATTCAACTTCGTCCCGATCAAGGTCGCGCTGGAGGACTTCCCGCCGCTGCTGCTCGCCGCGCTGCGGTTCACCGCCGCCGCGCTGCCCGCGGTGTTCTTCGTGCGGCGCCCGCCGGTCGCGGTCCGCTGGCTGTGGCTGGTCGGGATCCCGCTGGGCGTCGGGCAGTTCGCGCTGCTGTTCATCGGGATGCGGCTGGGGATGCCGGCGGGGCTGTCGTCGGTGGTGCTCCAGGTCCAGGCGATCTTCACCGCGCTGTTCGCCGGGGTGCTGCTGCGCGAGCGGCTCGGCGCCCGGCAGATCATCGGGATGGCCGTCGCGTTCGCCGGCGTCGCCCTCCTCGGGATCGCTCAGGCGGCCGGGAGGTCGGACGGGGTCGGTTGGTCGGGGGAGCACAGCGGCAGTCCGATCGGCGCGTTCCTGCTGTGCATCGGCGGGGCGGCGAGCTGGGGGCTGGCGAACGTCGCGATGCGGCGGATGAACCAGACCGCGGCCGAGCCCGTCGACGCGTTCGGGTTCATGGTCTGGATGTCGCTGGTCCCGCCCGTCCCCCTGTTCGCCCTCTCGCTGATCTTCGAGGGGCCCGGGGCGGTGCCGGACGCGGCGCGCCACCTGTCCGTCGCCGGGGTGAGCTCGCTGGCGTTCATCGCCTACGTCTCCACGCTCGTCGGGTTCGGCGTGTGGGGCTGGCTGATGCGCCGCTACGAGGCCGGCACCGTGGCCATGTACTCGCTGCTCGTCCCGCCGTTCGGGCTGCTGTCCGCCGCGCTGGTCCTCGGCGAGCACGTGGACGGAACGCGCCTCGCCGGGGCGGCGCTCATCATCTGCGGCGTCGCGGCGGGCAGCGTCCGGCTGCGGTCCCGCGCGGGCCGCGCGTCCGGCGCGTCCGGCGCGTCCCGCGGCCCCATCCAGGTGGCTCCGCCGGAGCCCGTCCAGACGAGGTGACACCCATGCACGGAATCGACGCGGCCCTGGTCACGCCGTTCACCCGCGACGGCGAGGTGGACGCCAAGTCCCTCGAACGGCTCGCCGCGCACTGCCTCCGCGACGGCGCCACCGGGCTCGTCGCGCTCGGCACCACCGGCGAGGCCGCGCTGCTGACGCCCGAGGAGCGGCGGACCGTCCTGGAGGTGTGCCGGGCCGTGTCCATCGAGCACGGCGCCCGGCTGATCGTCGGCGCCGGGACGATGGGCACCGCGGACACGATCCGCGAGGCCCGCGAGCACGCGCCGCTCGCCGACGCGCTGCTCGTCGTCGTGCCGTACTACCTGCGCCCGTCCGACGACGGCGTGATCGACCACTTCGCGGCCGTCGGCGCCGCCGTGGACGTCCCGCTCATCGCCTACAACGTCCCGTACCGGACGGGGAAGGCGCTGTCCGGGGAGGCGCTCGTCCGGCTGCTCGGGCTCGACTGCGTCGCCGGGATCAAGCACTGCGCGGGCGCCGTCGACCAGGCCACCCTGGACATGCTGGCGGCGGAGACCGGCAAGGCCGTGCTGTGCGGCGACGACGCCTACGTCTACCCGATGCTGCAGCTCGGCGCGTCCGGCGGCGTCGCCGCGTCCGCGTGCCTGGCGCCGCGGGCCTACGCGGACATGGCGGACGCGGCCCGGCACGGCAACGCCGCCCGGGGGCTGGCGCTGCACAACGCGCTGCTGCCGCTCGCGGGGGCGCTGTTCGCCGAGCCGTCGCCGTCCGTGCTGAAGGCGTGCCTGGCCGAGATCGGCGTGATCGACGACCCCGCGGTCCGCGCGCCCCTGCACGCCCCGCGTCCCGAGTCGACCGCCGCCGCGCTCCGCGCCTTCCGCGCCCTCAGTCCACTCAGGCTGCCTTGAGGTGCCTCAGCCGTCACGCGAGCGCGTTACCTGACCGGTGAGGCGAAGCCGAAGGCGAGCCTCACCGGGAAGATCGCGAAGCGATGCCGCGCTCGCCCGATCCCGGTCAGGGGGCGAGCCGCCAGGCGAGCCCCCTGGGCCGGGATCAAGAAGACAGCGCCGCCGCGCGGGCGGCGTGCGGCAGGGCGTCCAGGATGCGGCCGATCGCCTCGTCGTCGTGGGCCGCCGACAGGAACCACACCTCGTACGCCGACGGCGGCAGGTAGACGCCGCGCTCGAGCGCCGCGTGGAAGAACGCCCCGTACGCCTTGACGTCCTGGCGCTGCGCGGCGGCGAAGTCGCCGACCGCGCCGTCCGTGAAGAAGATCGAGAAGAGGTTGCCGGCGTTCTGCAGCGAGTGCGGGACGCCCTCCTTCGCCAGCGCCTCCGACGCGGCCCGCGACACGATCCCGGCGGCCCGGTCGATCGCCGCGTACACCTCGTCGGTCGCGCCGCGCAGCGTCGCCAGCCCCGCGGCCGTCGCGAGCGGGTTCCCCGACAGGGTGCCCGCCTGGTAGACGGGCCCGGCGGGCGCGAGCCGGTCCATGATCTCGGCGCGGCCGCCGAACGCCGCGGCGGGCAGCCCGCCGCCCATCACCTTCCCGAACGTCACCAGGTCCGCCGCGACGCCCTCGATCCCGTACCAGCCGGACCGCGACGCCCGGAAGCCGGTCAGCACCTCGTCCAGCACCAGCAGCGCCCCGTACCGCTCGCACAGCCGCTTCAGCAGCGCGTTGAAGCCGTTCAGCGGCGGTACCACGCCCATGTTGCACGGCACCGCCTCGGCGATCACGCAGGCGATCTCGTGGCCGTGCTCGTCGAACGCCGTCTCCACCGCCGCGACGTCGTTGTACGGCAGCACGATCGTGTCGGCGGTCGTCGCGCCCGTCACGCCGGGGGTGTCCGGCAGCGCGAACGTCGCCACCCCCGACCCGGCCGCGGCCAGCAGCGAGTCGACGTGCCCGTGGTAGCAGCCCGCGAACTTGACGATCTTCGGGCGGGAGGTGAAGCCGCGCGCCAGCCGGATCGCCGACATCGTCGCCTCGGTCCCCGAGTTGACCAGCCGGACCTTCTCCACCGGCGCCCGCGCGACGATCTCCTCGGCCAGCTCGACCTCGCCGGGCGTCGGCGCCCCGTAGGACGTGCCGCGGCCCGCCGCCTCCCGCACGGCCGCGACCACGTCCGGGTGCGCATGCCCGAGGATCATCGGGCCCCACGAGCAGATCAGGTCGACGTACTCGTTGCCGTCGGCGTCGGTCAGGTAGGGGCCGCGCGCCGAGGCGATGAAGCGCGGCGTCCCGCCGACCGCGCCGAAGGCGCGGACCGGTGAGTTCACGCCGCCGGGGACGAGCCCTTCGGCGCGCTCGAACAACTGCTGGGAGCGATCGGTGACAGTCACGTTTCCAGTCTCTCAGTTGCAGTTCGGCGACTGCGCTTGACCTCGCCGGGTACGGGCCGATATTCCACCAAGTACGACATCGGCGCCCGTTCGGGAGGCGCCCCTTATCTTCACCGGCGTCCGCCGTATCGGAGGGATGGCTTTCAACGTGGTTGACGGCTGGACGGTCCCGGGCTTCACCCAAGAGCGGGAACTGGGCGACGGCGCCGCGGGCCGGGTGGTGCTGGCGGTCGACGACATGACCAGCACGAAAGTCGTGATCAAGTACCTCGCCGGCGGGTTGCGCGCCGACGAGGCGTTCATGGCGCGGTTCCGTGCGTCCGCGCGCACACTGTCCCAGCTCGAGGACCCGAACGTCGCCGATCTCTACGACTTCGTCGAGGCCCCCGAGGGCGCCGCCGTCGTCATGCAGTACGTCGACGGGGTCGGGCTGCGCCGGGTGCTGGCCGCACAGGGCCCCACGGGCCCCCTGGCGGCCCTGTCGCTGCTCGGCGGGACCCTGCTGGGGCTCGCCGCCGCGCACGCCCTGGAGGTGGTCCACGGCGCCGTACGGCCGTCCGCGGTCCTCGTCGACGGCGAAGGCAACGCGCGCCTCACCGACTTCGCGACCGCCGCGCCCGGCACCGAGGCGCAGCTCGCGCCCGCCTACGCGGCGCCGGAGCTGTGGGACGGGGCGGCCGCCAGCGTCGCCACCGACCTGTACGCGGCGACGGCGATCTTCTTCGAGTGCCTCACCGGGCATCCGCCGTACGCCGGGCGCAACATGGCGCGGCTGCACCGCGAGGCGCCGATCCCGGCCGAGGAGGTGCCCGGCCCGCTGCGCGAGCTGATCGGCCACGGCCTCGCGAAGGACCCGGAGACGCGGCCGAAGTCCGCGGCCGACTACCTCGGCGCGCTCGAAGAGGCCGCCGTGGCGGCGTACGGGCCGTCGTGGGAGGCGCAGGGCCGCGGCCGGCTCACCGAGCTCGCCGCGCAGGCCGCGATGCAGCCCGAGCCGGCCAAGCCCAAGGCGTCCCGCAGCACCGGCCGCAACCAGGTCATCGCCACCGGGCAGACCGCCGCGCGCGGCTCCGGCAACCGCCGGATCGCGGCCGCCATCGCGGCGGTCGTCGTCGCCGGCGCGGTCGCGGGCGGCTTCGTCTTCATGAAGTCCGGGGAGGGCGACGCCACGCCGCCGACCCCGTCGCCCGCGCAGAGCAGCACGCCCCAGCCGTCGCTGCCGCCCGGCGGCGTCGCCCCCGCGCCGCTCGCGGCGCGCATCGTCCAGGCCACCGACCAGGCGCCCGGCGCCCGGTTCAGCTTCCGCCGCACCGGCTGCTGCGGCGCGCCCAGCGTCGCGCAGGGCACCTTCGGCCTGGTCCAGGGGACGGAGCCGTCGTACTCGATGACGCTGTCGGGGTCCGCCAAGACGCGCAAGCGGGCGCAGGCCGTGGTGGTCGGCGACCGGGTGTTCCTGCGGGCGGGCAAGAAGTGGCGGCCCTCCCCCGTCGGCGGTCGCGGCTACCCGGGGCTGGCCGAGCAGGTGCGGCGCGGCAGCTCGGTGTCCGCGGTGACGACGCTGCTCAACGCCGCCTCGACGCTGAGCGAGTCCGGAGGGGTGTACAAGGGCGAGGCGCCCGTCGCCAAGCTCGCGCAGGCGCCCGGATCGGGCGCGCTGTACACCGAGATGGCACGCGCCACGGGCGTCCAGCAGATCAGCTTCGCGCTCAAGCTGGACGGCTCGTCCCGCCCGGTGAAGCTGTGGCTGCGGGCCGGGCCGGCGAAGGGCCGCAACCAGATCGTCACGACGTCGTACTCCGCCTGGGGCCGCAAGGCGATCAAGGCGCCGCGCTGACCGCGGGCCGGACCGGTCCTCCCCGAACGCGGGCGGGGGCCGGTCCGCTCTGACGGCGGGCCGGAACCGGCCCGCCCGGGCCGGTCACTCGCAGCTGTCGGCGAGGACCTCCAGGAGCCGCAGCGGGTCGGGCAGCGGCTCGTCCCGCGGCGGCCGCACCCAGGCCGCCTCCTTGCCGGACGCCAGCACCGACGGCGGCGCCACCACGTAGCTGTCGCGGCAGTGCCACCGCATCCCGGGCGTCTCGGCCACGGTCTCCGGCGAGGTGTCGAGGTGGCACGACCACCACTCGTCCTCGTCGGCGGGGGCGCCGCGGGTGGCGACGAAGAACAGGTACCGCTCGTCGCCGAGGTTCGCGACGGGCCCGACCGGCAGGTCCTCGCGGGCGATCCGGCCGAGGGCCGCGGCGCCGGCGGCGGCGGGGACGTCGAACACGTCGAAGACCCGGCCGGTCGGCAGGATGATGTTGGACTCCGGGCGCTGCGTCCACCAGCGCCGGATCCGGTCCGGGTCGGCCGACGCCTGGTGCGCCCACGCCGCCGACACCGGATGCGCCGCCGGGTCGGGACAGCCGATCCGGTCGCACGAGCAGGACCGGTCGCCGGCGGCGGGCGGATGCGCCCCCGGAAAGCAGGGCCAGCCCATCGCGGCGTACCGCAGGGCGGCCGAGGCCATCCGGTCGCGTGCCGCCCGTTGCCGCCTGTTCCCCGAGACCGCCAGCATCTCCGCCCCCCAATACCCAAGGTCGAACGTGGGTTCTTGATAGACGATGATGCCCGCGCGCCGCCGCGCCAGACACGGCGCCCCTGCCAAAACGACCCTAAGTAACTACCCGCCCATGATCATTGGAGCTTCTTGGCGACCTCCGTGGCCCAGTAGGTCAGGGTGAGGTCGGCGCCCGCGCGGCGGATCGAGAGCAGCGACTCCATGATGATGCGGTCGCGGTCGATCCAGCCCTTCTCGGCGGCGGCCTCGATCATCGCGTACTCGCCGCTGACCTGGTAGGCGACGACGGGGACGTCCACGGCGTCGCGGACCCGCCGGACGATGTCGAGGTAGGGGCCCGCGGGCTTCACCATCACCATGTCGGCGCCCTCGTCGAGGTCGAGGAACACCTCGCGGAGCGACTCGTCTGCGTTGGCCGGGTCCTGCTGGTGGGTGGAGCGGTCGCCGAACTGCGGGGCGCACTCGGCCGCGTCGCGGAACGGGCCGTAGTAGGCGGAGGAGTACTTCACCGAGTACCCCAGGATCGCGACGTCGCTGTAGCCGGCCTTGTCGAGGGCCTCGCGGATCACGCCGACCTGGCCGTCCATCATCCCGGACGGGCCGACCACCTGGGCCCCGGCGGCGGCCTGCGCGACGGCGATGGACGCGTACCGCTCCAGCGTCGCGTCGTTGTCGATCTCGCCGCCGGCGGTGAGGATGCCGCAGTGGCCGTGGTCGGTGTACTCGTCCAGGCACAGGTCCGTCATCACCACGGCGGCGTCGCCGAGGTCGGACTTCAGGTCGCGCAGGGCCAGCTGGACGATCCCGGCGGGGTCGTCGGCGCCCGAGCCGGCGCCGTCCTTGACCGCCGGGATGCCGAACAGGATGAGGCCGCCGACGCCGGCCTCCGCCGCCTCGTGCGCGGCCTTGCGCAGGCTGTCGCGCGTGTGCTGCACGACGCCCGGCATCGACGCGACCGGCTGCGGCTCGGAGATGCCCTCCTTGACGAACATCGGCAGCACCAGATCGGCGGGCGCGAGCCTGGTCTCGGCGACCATCCGGCGCAGCGCGGGCGTGCGGCGCAGCCGCCGCGGCCGGGCGACGGGGAACTGAGCAGACATGATCCTTCTTTCCCGGTGCCCGGCGCGGCCGCGCCGGGCCCGGTCGGCGGGCTCCTACTTGCGGCGCCGGGCTCCCCGGCGCATCTGGCTGGGCTTGCGCAGCGGGTCGCCGGCCTCGATCTGGGCCGCCCGCCGCTTCGCACCGTACTCCGCGAGCGCCTCCGCGAGCGCCGACACCGACGGCTTCGGCGCCATCACGTCGACGCGCAGCCCGTACTCCTCGGCGGTCTTGGCGGTCTGCGGGCCGATCACCGCGATCACCGTCACGTTGTGCGGCTTGCCGGCGATGCCGATCAGGTTCTTCACCGTGGACGACGAGGTGAACAGCACCGCGTCGAACCCGCCGCCCTTGATCGCCTCGCGGATCGGGGCGGGCGGCGGCGCGGCCCGGACCGTCCGGTAGGCGGTGACGTCCTCGCACTCCCAGCCGAGCTCGGTGAGCTTGGCGATGAGGGTGTCGGTGGCGATGTCGGCGCGCGGCAGCAGGACCCGGTTGATCGGGTCGAGGTCCTCGTCGTAGGGCGGCCACACCTCGGCGAGGCCCTCGCTGGACTGCTGCCCGGTCGGGGTCAGGTCGGGGTGGATGCCGAACTCGACGAGCGCGGCGGCGGTCTGCTCGCCGACGGCGGCGACCTTCAGCCCGGCGAACGCGCGGGCGTCCAGCCCGTAGGCGACGAACTTCTCCCGGACGGCCTTGACCGCGTTGGTGGAGGTGAACACCACCCACTCGTAGCGTCCGGTGACGAGGCCCTTGACGGCCCGGTCCATCTGCTGCGGGGTGCGCGGCGGCTCGACGGAGATCGTCGGGACCTCGTCGGGGACGGCGCCGTACCCGCGGAGCTGGTCCGACAGCGAGGCGGCCTGCTCCTTGGTGCGCGGCACCAGCACCCGCCAGCCGAACAGCGCCTTGGTCTCGAACCAGGACAGCCGGTCGCGCCAGCCGACCACGTCCCCCACGATGATCATCGCGGGGGCCTCCATGCCCTTGGTGTCGGACGCCAGCTTCTGCAGCGTGGAGACCACGGTCTCCTGCTCGGTGGTGGTGCCGAGGCTGGTCATCGCGGCGGGCGTCGACTCGGGGCGGCCGGCCGCGACCAGGCCCTTGGCGACCTCGGCGACGGCGCCCTCCGCACCGAAGATCACGAGGGTGGCGTCGGACCCGCCGAACCGCTCCCAGTCGACGCCGCCGTCGGAGGCGTCGACGAACCGGAACTCGCGGTGCTCGGGATCGGTCAGCGGGATGCCCGCGTAGGCGGGCACACCGGTCACGGCGGACACGCCGGGGACGACCTCGAACGGCACCCCGGCCTTGTGCAGCGCGGCGCCCTCCTTGGCCAGCCCGCAGACGACGCCGGGGTCGCCGTGGAACAGCCGGACGACGCGGCGGCCCGCCTTGGCGGCGCGCGACGCGAGCTTCACCGGGTCGCCCTCGGCGGTGTCGAGGATCTCCACGTCCGGGCGGCAGTGCGCGAGGATGTCGGCGGGGCAGTACGCGCGGCTGACCACGACGGTGTCGGCGCGCTCCAGCTCGGCGGCCGCGCGCAGCGTCAGCAGGCCCGGGTCGCCCGGGCCCATCCCGACGATCGCGACCGTGCCGGGGTCGGCGGTGCGGCTCGGCCTCCCCGCCGTGGTCGATCCGGCCGTGGTCGATCCGGCCGCGGTCGATCCGGCGGCGCCCGGGCCGGCGGCCCCCGGGCGGGCGGGGCTCTGGCTAGCGGGGCTCAATCGCGCTCCCCCATCAACTGGTCGGCCCCCTGCGCGAGCAGCCGGTGCGCGAGATCGCGCCCCAGCCTCTCGGCGTCGTCCGGGTGGCCGCTTGCGGACAGCCTCATCTGCCGGCTCCCGTCGTACGCGGCGACGGTCGCGGTCAGATGCAGCTCTTCTTCTACTTCGGCAGCGTATGTTCCCACGGGCGCGGAGCAACCGCCCTCCAGGACGGCGAGCACCGTCCGCTCCGCGGTGACGCAGGCCCTGGTCATCGGATCGTCGACCGTTCCAAGCAGCGCGCGGAGGTCGTCCCTCCCGGCGGCGCATTCGAGCGCGAGCGCGCCCTGCCCGGGCGCCGGCAGCATCTGGTCGGGGTCGAAGACCTCGGCGACCGCGTCCAGCCGGCCGATCCGGCGCAGCCCCGCGTGCGCGAGCACCACCGCGTCCAGCTCCCCGTCGGCGACCTTGCGCAGCCGGGTGTCGGCGTTGCCGCGGATCGCCACGACGTCCAGGTCCGGGCGCATCGCGCGCAGCTGCGCGACGCGGCGCGGCGACCCGGTGCCGACGCGGGCGCCGCGCGGCAGGTCCGCCAGCTTGCAGGGGCCGCACAGGGCGTCGCGCGGGTCGTCGCGGACGGGGGTCGCGGCGAGCGCGATCCCCTCCGCGGGCCCGGTCGGCAGGTCCTTCAGCGAGTGCACGGCGAAGTCCACCTCACCGGCCAGCAGCCTGTCGCGAAGCGCGTTGACGAAGACACCGGTCCCGCCGATCTGGGCGAGCAGCGCCTTGGAGACATCACCTTCGGTGGTTACCCCGACGAGCTCCACGGCATGCCCGGTACGCTCCGTCAATGCGTCCGCGACCAGCCGCGACTGCGTCATCGCCATCAGGCTCTTGCGGGTGCCGAGCCGCAGCGGGCCCCTGTCCGCGGTACTCAATGCGCTGCTCCACTCACTGCTCGGCTCCGACCGTAGGACGGGCGGCCCGCTCCACGGCCGCCGCGTTCACGACTGTTCTCCTTCGCGCGGCGCGCCGCCGCGGGCGCTGACCGCCCGGACGCTCGCGGCCTGCGCGTTCACGGTGCCGGCGTCGACCGCGTCCGCCGTGGCGTCCGCGGGCGCGCCGCTCACGCAGTCGGCCTCGGCGCACTCCACCCGGGTCACCCGGGCTACCTCCGCGGCCTTCGCCGCGTCCGCGACCCGCGCCCCGGCGGCCTCGTCCGCCGCACGGGACCCTTCCACCGTACGTGCGGAACCGCTCCAAGGCGCCGGAGCGCTCCCGGGCGCCGGCTCCCCGTCGTCGTCGTCGGCGCGCATGTCGGCGCGCGCGACCGCCACCGGCGCCTTCGGGTCCAGGTCGAACAGCCGGCGCAGCGCGTCGGCGTAGGAGTCGCCGCCCGGCGCCGCCGCCAGCTCCTTCACCCGGACGGTCGGCGCGTGCAGCAGCTTGTCGGCGACCCGCCGGACGGTCTGCTGGATCTCCTTGACGGCCCGCTCGTCCAGCTCCGGCAGCCGGCCCGCGAGCCGGGTCAGCTCGGACTCCACGACCGCCGCGGCCTTGGTGCGCAGCGCCACCACCGTCGGCGCGACCGCCGCGGCGCGGGCCGCGCTGAGGAACGCCTCGACCTCGTCCCGGACGATCCGCCGGACCGCCTCCACCGCCTCAGGGCCGATCGCCCGCGCGGCCTCCTGCGCCGTGCGCAGCTCGTCCAGCCCGGCGAGCCGCACCCCGGGCAGCGCGCCGACGGCCGGGTCCACGTCGTGCGGGAGCGCCAGGTCCAGGAAGAACCGGTCCCGGCCGTCCGCCCCGACGCCCTGCGCCGCCACCTGCGGCGCCGTCAGCACCAGGCCCGTCGCGCCCGTGCACGACACCACCAGGTCCGCGTCGGCGATCGCCGCGTCCAGCGCCGCCAGCTCCACCGCCCGCGACGGCACCTCCAGCGACTCCGCCAGCCGGGCCGCGTTGGCGTACGTGCGGTTGGCGACCACGACCTCGCGGGCCCCGGCCCGGCTCAGCGTCGTCGCCGCCAGCGAGCTCATCGACCCCGCGCCGACCACCAGCGCCCGCACGCCGTCCAGCGGGCCGAGGTGCCGCTGCGCGACCTCCAGGCCCACGCTGACCAGCGACGCGCCCGCCTGGTCGATGCCGGTCTCCGCGTGCGCGCGCTTGCCGACCCGCAGCGCCTGCTGCAGCACGTCGTGCAGGTCGCGGCCGAGCGTCCCCTCGTCCTGGCCGAGCCGGAACGCCTTCCGCAGCTGCCCGAGGATCTGGCCCTCGCCGACGACCATCGACTCCAGCCCGCACGCCACCGCGAACACGTGCTGGACGGCCCGCTCCTCGTAGTGCACGTACAGGTGCCGGGACAGCTCGTCCAGCGGCACGCCGGAGTGCAGCGCCAGCAGCTCGGAGATCGCCGAGACGCCGCCGTGGAACTTGTCGACCACCGCGTAGATCTCGACCCGGTTGCACGTCGACACGATCGCCGCCTCCGCGACGTTCGCGGACTCGTGCACCGCGTGCAGCAGCTTCGCCAGGTCGTCTCCGGACACCGCGGCGCGCTCCAGCACCGGCACGGGCGCGCTCCGGTGACTCAGCCCCACCACCAACACACTCATGCTGCGTCTCCCGCGAGCCTGCGCGGCTCCATTCGCCGCCGCCTTCCCTCGTCGCTCTGGTCGCTCGTTCCTCGCTCCCGCCGCTCCTCAGTCCAGGCGACGCCGCGCCGCTCCGTCCCGCTCATGCTTCAACCGCCTCTACGTACTGCGTGGCGCCGGGAGGGGCGTCGCCGCTCTCCAGGGGGGCGTAGTCGTCCGGCCCCCCGGCCTTGCGCTGCTCGTGGAACGCGAGGATCTGCAGCTCGATGGACAGGTCGACCTTCCGCACGTCGACGCCGTCCGGCACCGACAGCACCACGGGCGCGAAGTTCAGGACGCTCGTCACGCCCGCGGCGACGACGCGGTCGCACACCCCCTGGGCGGCGGCCGCCGGGGTCGCGATCACGGCGATGGACACGCCGTGATCGGCGATCACGTCCTCGAGCCGGTCGGTGTGCTCCACGGTCATGCCGGAGATCTCCTGGCCGACGATCGCCTCGTCGGCGTCGAGCAGGCCGGCCACCCGGAATCCGCGGGACGCGAATCCGCCATAACCGGCCAATGCACGGCCCAGGTTACCGACACCGATGATGGCGACCACCCAATCCTGGGTGAGGCCAAGCTCACGTGAGATCTGGTAGACGAGGTACTCGACCTCGTACCCGACGCCGCGGGTGCCGTAGGAGCCCAGATGGGACAGGTCCTTGCGGAGCTTCGCCGAGTTCACCCCGGCCGCCGCGGCCAGTTCCTCGGACGAGACGGTCGCCACACCGCGCTCCTGGAGCCCGGTGAGGGCCCGCAGGTAGACGGGCAGGCGCGCGACGGTGGCTTCGGGGATGCCGCGGTCCGCGCGGTCGCGGTGCGTGCGGTTCTGTCGAGATGTCACGGCCTGCTCTTCGGGGCTCGACGCTGGGGGCGGGGCCCGAGAACCCCTCACCCCGGCTCGTGGCCGGACCGCACGGCCGCGGCCGGACCGCCCCAGGGCTATCCATCAGGTTAAGCCTTTGTGAATACGCGCACAAAGTGCCCCCCGGCGAGCGGGTGGGACGCCCGGGACGCGCACCGCCGTCCAAAGCCCGTCCAGCAGCGGGTTTCGTGACCGTACCGGCGGCGGGCCGCCCGGCGCGCCGCGGCGCGGTGTGACCGATGAGACATTCACCGGCCCGCTGTTTCAGGGCCCGGCCGTGGCCCCTGCGGGCGCCTCGGCGGCTCTCGGGCGGTGCTCCGGCGGCAGGCCTTTCAGGGCCGCCCGGGGCGGGCGGGTCAGGCGGTGCCGCGGGCCTTGGCGATCGCGGCGCGCAGGCGGTTCTCGTCGACCCGCCAGAAGTCGTGCTGGACGCCGTTGATCAGCGTGACCGGGATCTGCTCCCAGTACTCCCGGGTGTCCTCCTCGGACCGGGTGATGTCCCGCTCGTCCCACGGCACGTCCAGCTCGGACGCGACGCGCTCGATGATCGCGCGGGCGTCCTCGCACAGGTGGCAGCCCGGCTTGCCGAGCAGCGTGATGCGGACCTCGCGGTCCGGGGCTCCGGCCGGCATGGTCACCTCCCCTGGCGGTCGGGCGCGGGCAGCGGCAGCTTGGCCGCGCCGAGCCGCAGCTCGATCACGTTCGTGGCCAGGACGTGCGTCCGCGACTCGCCGAGGAACCGCTGCAGGTGCGGCTGGCGCCGGTGCGTCGCGAACGCCGCGTCGTCCCGGAACAGCTGGTAGAAGATCCGCTGGGTGGGGCCGCCCACCACCTCGTGGCAGGCGAAGACCAGCGTGTCCGGCTCGACGGCCCGGACGGCCTTGACCAGCTCGGCGGCGAGCCGGTCGAAGGCGTCCTCCCGGCCGTCCAGCAGCGTGTAGACGGTGATCTGGCCGCACCCGTCGGGCAGGCCGCTTCCGGACGGGGCGCCGGACGGGCCGAGCCCGCCGAGCGGGCCCGCGAGGGGGCCGCGGGACAGCACGGACTCGGGGACGGGCGGCGGGCCGTCGACGCTGGTCGGGCCGGCCGGGTCCGAGCCGAAGGCGGACGGGTCGAAGCCCGCGGGGACCGCGGGGGCCGGGGCCTCCAGCGCGGGCGCGTCGGGGAAGCG
Organism: Spirillospora sp. NPDC000708; assembly: GCF_040299565.1. Lineage (NCBI taxonomy): Bacteria > Bacillati > Actinomycetota > Actinomycetes > Streptosporangiales > Thermomonosporaceae > Spirillospora > Spirillospora sp. NPDC000708. Next base: position 9,155 of record NZ_JBEPCJ010000018.1, on the reverse strand, counting down.
CAGCTCCTCGGCGGGCGCCGGCTCGGGGAAGCGCAGCTCGCCGCGGCGCGAGTCGCCGGGCGGCGTCGGCGCCGGGACCGGCTCGGAGCGCGACGCGTACGCCTGCTCCTCGTAGCCGGTGGCGGGCTCGTCGGCGTACTCCTCGCCGTACTCGTCGTAGCCCTCGTCGTCCTCGTACACCGGGATGGTGCGCATCGCGCCGTACCAGACGAGGCCGGCGGCGCCGCCGAGCGCGATGATCGCGAGCGGGGCGGGCAGGAACCCGCGGGTGCCGCTGACCACCAGCACCCCCGCGAGCGCGACGAGCGCGACGGGGATGAGCAGCTCGCCGGCCTCGCGGTCGCGCTTGCTCGCCAGCCACGCGGTGAAGCCCGTGCAGCCGACCAGCGCGATCACCGCGACCACGTGCGCGCCGTCGATCAGCAGCAGCGGCAGCGCGTCGTAGGTGGCGCTCGGCTTCGGCAGGCTCTTGGACAGCGAGCCCTTGAGCGGGTCGACCAGCAGGATGACGATCGCGACGACCGTGTAGGAGATCGTGAACAGCCAGGCGGCGAACCGGACCTGGACGTACCGGGCGATCAGCTCGATCATGCCGAGGGCCAGCCACACCGGTCCGATCAGCGCCGCGCCGAGCTCCATGATGCGGAAGAACAGGCCGTTGTAGCCGGCCATGAAGCCGATGGCCATGCACAGCAGCGCGAGGGTCAGTCCGACCTGTGTGAACGACCAGGCGATGAGGTAGAGCAGCCGGTCCTTGTAGGCGCGCTGGACGAGCAACCCGGTGGCCGCGAGGGCACCAAGGGTCGCAACGAACGCGATGAGGGCATCGACCATGGCGACCCCATGGTGCCCGATGGCGGGCGATGAGAGGTAACCGCCGTCTTCACAGGGCACCTCGCACCGCGCCCGCGCGGTGCTCGGCCGGCGCGCGGCCGGCGCCCGGCGCGCGCTCGGGGGGCGGGCGCTCCGCGCACGGATTCGCGGCCGGAGAGGGCTCCCCACCCATTGCCTGCTGTACGGATCGGTATCTAGAGTGGCAGATCGCGTCGGAGGTCGCGTACGCCCCGAGGAGAACTGCATGAGCAGCTTGGCCCTCGAAACCCGGGTCGTCCCGCTTCCTCGGCGTTCCCGGGAGCCCGCCCCCGGCGCCGACCGCGCCGAGGTCCTCAAGGCGCTGGTCCTGCGGGCCCGTGAGGGCGACGCCGAGGCGTTCGGCTCCCTCTACGACCACTATGTGGAGCTGGTCTACCGGTACGTCTACTACCGCGTCGGCGTCCACTCCCTCACCGAGGACCTCACCAGCGAGACGTTCCTGCGCGCGCTCCGGCGCATCCGCGACTTCCGCTGGCAGGGCAAGGACTTCGGCGCCTGGCTGGTGACCATCGCCCGCAACCTCGTCGCGGACCACTTCAAGTCGGGCCGCTACCGGCTGGAGGTCTGCACGGCCGAGCCGGTCGAGCCGGAGCGCCCGCAGGAGGGGCCCGAGCGGGCCGTCCTGGACGCGATGACGCACCGCACGCTGCTGGCCGCCGTCCGGCGGCTCGGCTCGGAGCAGCAGGAGTGCGTGGTGCTGCGGTTCATGCACGGGCTGTCGGTCGCGGAGACCGCGCTGATCATGGACAAGAAGTCGGGCGCGATCAAGGCGCTGCAGTACCGTGCCGTCCGCTCGCTCGCCCGGATGCTCCCGGCCGACCTGCACCCCTAGCCGTCCCGGCCTCGGCCCTCTCGCCTCCCCGATCGCGCCCCCGGTCGCCTCCCGGGCACCCGTGGAGCTTATTGGACGATTTGTCAATTAAGGTCGGGCCGTAACCCGGCGCGCCCTCCGGTCGTTCTTGCGAGCGTGAGGAGCAGGCACGGCAAGAGGACCGAGGCGAGCGCGCGGCTCGACGGGCTGCGCCCGGACCGGCCCGGGGCCGCCGACCCCGGACCCGATCCGCGCTTCCGCGCGCTGCTGCGCGAGCGCCTGGTGACCGCCGCCGGAAGCGCCGGTGAACGCGCGGGCGACGGCACCAGTGACAACGATCGCAATGAGGCGCGGGACGACGGCCGGAACGCGCGGATTGATTAGGCTCGGGCGTATGCGGCGATTCTGGCAGCGCGGCAAGCACGAGGACCCCGTGAGCGCCGGGGAGGCGGCCGCCGCGGCGGCGGCCGAACCGAGCCCGCTCCCCGAACCGGACCCCGCCGCGGCGGCGTTCTTCGACGTCGACAACACGATGATGCGCGGCGCGTCCATCTACTACTTCGCGCGCGGCCTCGCCGCCCGCAAGCTGTTCACCATGCGCGACCTGGCCATGTTCGCCTGGGGGCAGGCCGCGTTCCGGCTGCGCGGCACGGAGAACTCCGAGCACATCGGCAGCGCGAAGGAGGCGGCGCTGGCGTTCGTCGCCGGGCAGCGCGTCGCCGGGATCGTCCGGCTGTCCGAGGAGATCTACGACGAGGTGATGGCGGACCGCATCTGGCACGGCACCCGCACCCTCGCCCTCCAGCACCTGGACGCGGGCCAGCAGGTCTGGCTCGTCACCGCCACGCCCGTGGAGGTCGCCCGGACGATCGCGCACCGGCTGGGGCTCACCGGCGCGCTCGGCACCGTCGCCGAGACCCGCGACGGCGTCTACACCGGACGGCTCGTCGGGAACCTGCTGCACGGGCCGGCGAAGGCGGAGGCGGTCCGGGCGCTCGCGGCGCGCGAGGGGCTGGACCTGTCCCGCTGCTCGGCCTACAGCGACTCGGTCAACGACCTGCCGATGCTGACGGCGGTCGGGCACCCGCACGCCGTCAACCCCGACGCCGCCCTGCGCGAGCACGCCAAGGAGAACGGCTGGCCGATCCACGACTTCCGGACCGGGCGGAAGGTGACGATGGTCGCGCTGCCGGCCGCCGCGGGCGCGGGCGCGCTGGCGGGCGGGGTCGCCGCCGGCATCGCCCTGCGCCGCCACTACCGGTCGAACTGACACCCGTGCCCATAACTCGCGACCTATCGCGAGTTGTGGCGACACGCTCTAATCTGTCGGTGTGGAGCCGGACCGGGTGAACGTCGAACTCGCGCTGCTGTCGCGGGTCTCGTGCCGCGGACGCGAGATCACCGGCCCCCGGCTCCGCGGCCTCCTGGCGCTCCTGGCGGCCGAACCCCGCACCGGCCTCAGCGCGGCCCGTCTCGCCGAGGGCCTCTGGCCGGACGAGCGGCCGGAGAACCCGGCGAAGGCGCTGCAGGTCGTGGTGTCCCGCGCCCGGTCGCAGCTGGGCGCCGACGTCATCGTCAGCACCCCGGCCGGCTACCGGCTCGGGCTGGACGAATCGGCCGTGGACGCGTCCGCCGTGCTGGCCAGCGCGTCCAGGACCGCCCGCAGCGCGCGCGAAGGCGACCACGCCGCCGCGCTCGCGCACGCCGAGGACGGGCTCGCGCTCTGGGACGGCCCGCCGGACGCGTCCGGCGACGACCCGCTCTCGCTGCTGCGCGCCGACCGCGCCCGGACCTACCGCGGCCTCGTCCGCGGCCGCGCGCTGGCGCTCTCCCGGCTCGGCCGCCACGCGGAGGCGGCCGGCCCGCTCGCCGCCCTCGCCGCCGAGCACCCGCACGACGAGGAGATCCTCGCCGAACTGCTGCGCAGCGAGGCCGCGACCGCCGGACCGTCCGCCGCGCTGGCCCGGTTCGAGACCTACCGCCGCACGCTCCGCGACGCGCTCGGCAGCGACCCCGGCCCCGCCCTGCGCGCCGTCCACCGGGAGCTGCTGCGCGCCACCACCGCCGACACCGCCGATACCGACGCGGAGGCCGCCCCCGCCGTGCGGCGCGGCATCGTCCATGAACCGAACCCGCTGCTCGGCCGCGACGGCGACATCGCGAACGTCCTCGACCTGCTGCGCACCTCCCGCGTCACCTCGATCGTCGGGACGGGCGGCCTCGGCAAGACCCGGCTCGCGCACGCCGTCGCGCGCGCGGCCGAGCAGCGGACCGTGCACGTCGTGCCGCTCGCCGGCGTCGCACCGGACGGCGACGTCGCCGGCGAGGTCGCGTCCGTCCTCGGCGTCGGCGAGGCACGGCGCGCGTCCGCCCTGATGACCGGGTCCACCGGCGAGGTCGCCGGGATCGCCGACGCCCTCGGCCCCGGCCCGGCGCTGCTCGTCCTCGACAACTGCGAGCACGTCGTGTCCGCCGCCGCCGAGCTCGTCGGCGCGCTCGTCTCGACGACCCGCGACCTGCGCGTCCTCACCACCGGCCGGGCACCGCTCGGGCTGTCGTCGGAGACGGTGTACCCGCTGCCCGAGCTGGACGAGGCCACGGCCGCCGAGCTGTTCGAGCAGCGCGCCCGCGCCGCCCGCCCGAACGCCGAACTGCCCCCCGAGCGCGTCCGGGAGCTGTGCCGGCACCTGGACGGGCTGCCCCTCGCCGTGGAGCTCGCGGCGGCGCGCGTGCGGATCATGTCGGTGGCGGAGATCGCCCGCGGGCTGGACGACCGGTTCGCGCTGCTGCGCGGCGGCGCCCGCGACGCCCCCGCCCGGCACCGCACCATGCACGCGGTCGTCGACTGGAGCTGGACCCTGCTCGCCCCGCGGTCGCGGGCCGCGATGCGGGCGCTGTCGGTCTTCCCCGGCGGGTTCACCGCCGACGCCGCCCGCCACCTCGTCGGCGACGGCGTCCTGGAGGTCCTGGAGGACCTCGCCGACCAGTCCCTGCTCGTCGTCACCGACACCGGCTCCGGCGCCCGCTTCCGGATGCTGGAGAGCGTCCGCGAGTTCAGCGCCGCGTACCGCGAGGAGGCCGGCGAGACGGAGCGGGCCGTCGACGGGCTGCTCGCCTGGGCGCGCGAGTTCGGGACGGCGCACCACGAGCGGCTCTTCGACGCCGAACCGCTCGACACGATCGACCTCGTCCGGGCCGAGCAGGACAACCTCCAGCAGGCCCTGCGGCACGGGATCGCCCGCCGCGACGGCCCGTCGGTCGCGGCCGTGACGGCCGTCCTCGGAGCGCTCTGGACGATCGAGTCCGCCTTCACCCGGCTGTCCGCGCTCGCCGGGGAGGCGTCGGGCCCCCTGACCATGTTCCGGCCCGAGCCCGCGCAGGTCGCCACCACCCGCACGGCCCTCGCGCTGTGCTCCATGATCTCGCTGGTGCTCAAGGGCCCGCAGGTCACGCGCACGCTGGTCGCGCTGCGGCGGCTGCCCCCGCCGTCGCCGTCCACCCTGGGCGGCGCCATGGCGCTCGTCATCCGGTCCGCGCCGGAGATCTTCGCGAAGGACTCCACCGTCCTGGACGAGATGCGCGCGAGCGACGAGCCCCTCCTCGCCGGCATCGCGGACGTCCTCGCCGGATACGTCCTCGAACGGGACGGTGACCTGGAGGGGGCGCTCGCCGCCACCGAGGTCGCGCTGAAGGCGATCGAGGGGCCGGTCACCCCCTGGGTCGGGCTCGCCGCCCACTCGCGGCTCAGCGAGCTCCTCATGCAGGTCGGCGAGAGCGAACTCGCCCTGACGCACCTGCTGGCGGCGCAGCGGCTGATGGAGCGCTACCGCTGGCGGGACATGTTCGGGCTGCACTGGGCGATCGCCGGCGTCAACCTCCACCTCGGCGACCACGACGAGGCGGAACGCTGGCTCGACAGGTCCCTGCTCCACGGACCCGAGGATTCGTACGGCACCGCCAGCTTCGACCTCGGCGCCCGCGCCGAACTCGCGCTCGGACGCGGCGACACCGACACCGGGCTCCGGCTCTGGCGGGAGGCCGTCGGGCGGCTGAAGCACGACCCGGACCCGTCCGTCGAACCCGAATTCGACCCCTGGACGCTGGAGACGCACATCGCCGCGGTCGTCGCGCACGCCCGGCACGGGCGGCTCGACCTCGTCCAGGACGTCGTCGCGGGGCTCCCCGCCAAGCTCGCCGCCCTGCTGGCCGACCCGCCGCTGCCGGTGCCGGCGTTCTTCATGGACCTGCCCGTCCAGGGAGGGATCCTGGTGGCGCTCGCCATGGTGGACCTCGCCCGGGGCGGCGACCGGGCGCGCGCCGCGCGGATGATCGCCTTGGGCGAGCGGCTCAACTTCGTCCGGACGTTCCAGCCGACGATGGCCCCGCCCGCCCTCCGCCGCGCCGCCCAGGACGCCGACGGGCCGGCGTACGCCGACGCGGTGTCGGCCTACGCCGGCCTGGACCGGGACGGGCTGCGGACCGCCGCCCGCGCGGCGCTGGACGCCTGGGTCAGCGCGACGGATCGCGGTTGAACAGCCACTTCGCCCACAGGTAGCCGACCACCGCGACGCCCACGCACCACGCGATCGAGACCGCCGTGTCATGGCCCGCGGGCCGGCCCATCAGCAACTGCCGCAGCGCCTCGATCATCGGCGTGAACGGCTGGTACTCCGCGAACCACCGCACCCCCGCCGGCATCGAGTCCGGCGGGACGATCGCGCTGCCGAGGAACGGCAGGAACTGGATGATCAGCGGCGAGTTGCTCGCCCCCTCCGGGCCCTTCGCCAGCAGCCCCAGCGCCACCGCCAGCCAGGTCAGCGCGAACGTCAGCAGCACCATCAGGCCCGCCGCGGCGAGCCAGCCGCCGAGCCCCGCGTCCGGCCGGTAGCCCATCGCGACCGCCGCCAGGACCGCCAGCACCAGGCTGGTCAGGGTCTGGATCATGCTGCCGGCGACATGCCCCGTCAGCAGCGACGACCGCGCGATCGGCATCGTGCGGAACCGGGTGATGACGCCCTCCGTCATGTCCACCGCGACCGCCACGGACGGCGACATGCAGCCCGACGCCACCGCCATCAGGATGATCCCCGGCGTCACGTAGTCGACGTAGTCGACGCCGCCGACGCCCTTGCCGAGCGCCTTGCCGAACACCCCCACGAACAGCAGCAGGAACAGGATCGGCGTCATGATCGAGCTGACCGACAGCGCCGGGTAGCGCAGCGCGTGCCGGAGATTGCGGCGCAGCATCGTCGCCGAGTCCGCCGTCACCTGGGAGAGCGCGGTCATCGCGAAGCCGCCTTCCGGTCGTCGTCCTGCGTGGTGTCGGTGGGGGCGCCCGGGGCGCCGCCGGTGGCCGTGTGCGGGGCGTCCCCGGTGAGGGCGAGGAACACGTCGTCCAGATCGGGGGTGTGGACGGAGAACTCCTCCACCTCGATCGCCTCGTCCTCCAGGCGGCCGAGCAGCGCCCGCAGCGACCGGACGCCGCCGTCGCTCGGCACCTGGAGCGTCAGCGCCTCGTCGTCGCGCCCCGACACCGGCAGCACCCGCGCCGCCGCGTCCAGGCCGTCCGGACCGGCCAGCCGCAGCACCACGTGCCCGCCCGGCACCATCCGCTTGAGCTGCTCGGACGTGCCCTCCGCGACCAGCCGGCCGCCGTTCAGCACGCCGATCCGGTCGGCGAGCCGGTCCGCCTCGTCCAGGTACTGGGTCGTCAGGAAGATCGTCACGCCCGCGGCCACCAGGCCCCGCGCCAGGTCCCACATCGCCCGGCGGCTGCGCGGGTCCAGGCCCGTCGTCGGCTCGTCCAGGAAGATGATCTGCGGGTCGCCGACCAGCGTCATCGCGATGTCGAGCTTGCGCCGCATGCCGCCGGAGTAGGTGGACGCCAGCTTCCCGCCCGCCTCCACCAGGTCGAACCGCTCCAGCAGCTCATCGGCGCGCCGCCGGCCCTCCGCGCGGCCGAGCCGGTACAGGTCGGCCATCAGGATCAGGTTCTCGCGGCCGGTCAGCAGGCCGTCGACCGCCGAGTACTGGCCCGTCACGCCGATCGCGCGCCGTACCCCGTCCGGATCCGTCGCCACGTCGCGGCCCGCGACCCGCGCACGCCCGCCGTCCGCGCCGATCAGCGTGGACAGGATCTGCACCGCCGTGGTCTTTCCCGCGCCGTTCGGACCCAGCAGCGAGAAGACCGTCCCCCGGGGCACCTCGAAGTCGAGCCCGTCGAGCACGACCTTGTCCCCGAACGTCTTCCGCAGTCCGACCACCTCGATGGCCGTCTGCGCCGGTTTCGTCGTCATGCCGCCGACTCTGCGCCCGCCCGCCTTCAGAACGCTTTCACCGCGGTTTCAACCGGTTTCAGCTCGTCCTCTCCGCCGGACGGCGCTCGGACGGCGGCTGAGTGAGCGCCTCGATGAGCATGCCCAACGTGGCCCAGTCGACGAGCCGCGCCGCGCGGATCTCCCCGAAGGTCGCGATCTCCACCCACGTCCGCTCGGAATCGCCGTCCACGCCGTGCGGACGGTCCCGCTGCGTCCGCAACCAGGCCAGCTCGTCGTCGGTGATCTCGGCGGAGAAGAGATGCGCATGATGCGCGGACACGGTCGCGGCGACCTGGCGGCTTCCGTGCGCGCGGAACCGGCCGGCGTCGACCCGCAGGCCGGTCTCCTCCACCAACTCATCGACCGCCTGACCCAACACCTCAGCAAGCAACGTCACGCCACCGGTCTCGGTGGGCTTGGCCGCCTGGACGGGGGTGGCTGGCTCGGCGGGGGTGGCTGGCTCGGCGAGGGTGGCCGCTTTGGCTGGTGACGAGCCGCCGGGCAGTTCGTGCACGTACCCGTCGGGCGTCGAGGCCGGGCTGCGGAACTCCCGTACGAGCACCACCGTCGTCTCGTCCAGTGACGGACCAGGGCGGTAGAGGGCCACCACAGAGACGTCCGGCCGGGAGATGACGATCTCGTTGTCCTTCGTCCTGTCCTCGGCGGCGACATGCATGCGCACATGCAGCGCCCAGAAGAACACCGCACCCGATTCACCGTTGATGGTTGACGTCCATACGAGCCTGGCACCGAGCAGCGCATTGCCTGCGTCGCGCTGTGCGGTGTACCAGCGCTGAAAACTCGGGGTGCGCCAGATCCCCGACGGGACGTCCTGCTCGCCGCCGGTCATCGAATCCTTCATGCCATCCGTGTCCATGCTCAACATGCTTCTGCAAGGCCGCGCACGTTCAAAGTACGAAAGTTGGACGATTGGAAGTTGGGCGGAGAGACCAGAGAGAAGGCGGGATACAGGGGAAACGGGAGGCCGGAAGACGGGGAGACCGAGTTCTCGAGCATAGGACCCAGAGGCGGTGGGGGCGGCGCTTGCCTACGGGGCCACCCCTCCAAAGTCAAGGGCGCCTTCGGCGTCGCTTCGCGATGGACTTCGTCCACCCTTGACTTTGGAGCCTCTGCGGCCCCTGGGCAGGTGTTGG